>JAUMUE010000010.1:2191-44796 GCA_030530845.1 Limosilactobacillus sp. | reverse complement strand
GAGGAGTCAATTTTTTGGCCGATAACCTTGCCAAGAATTTCAAGAACTTCATCTTGAGTGTGTGGATTGGTATTAATGTCTTGAATCCGGGGCATGTTTTCTTCTACGATCGGAACGATTTTTCTTTCTAGTTCTGGGTTTAGTGGATTTTTCATTCTTATCTTCCTTTCTTTTTGTAAGTTGTTGACTTAATATTAGAGTATTATAATTTGAATGTGAAATACTTATATTACATTGATGTGTATAACTAAAAAGTATAGGAGATAGTTAAATGGAAATTCGACTTCTGCGGTACTTTATTGAAATCGTACGTGAGGGAACTATTTCTGGTGCATCGGAAAGACTCCATATTTCTCAGCCATCTTTGTCTCGGCAGGTGCGAGAAATGGAACGTGAATTAGGAGTTACTCTATTCGAACGGGGATATCGCCGGATCCAGCTAACGCAAGAAGGTGAGTACCTATTTAATCGTGCTAAAGAAATTGTTTCATTAGCTGATGACACCACTAACCAACTGAGTAGTAATCAAATTGTTAGTGGGACAATTAATATCGGATCAGGTGAAACGATGGCAATCGAACCGCTGATGGGGAAAATTGCGGAGATGATGAAAAAATATCCGAATATCCGTATTAACTTAGTCAGCGGTGATAATGAAACGATACGCCACCAGCTTGATACTGGTGTCATCGAATTTGCTGTGCTGATGGGACACGAAAATTTAACCAAGTACAACACCTTGCCACTTCAAAGCTCTAATCGTTGGGGCCTTTTGATGGACGAAAATAATCCGCTCGTCAATAAGAAGGAAATTACACCAAAAGATTTAGTTGGACAAAAATTAATGACATCAGCGCAAACGGAACGACAAGACACGTTTCGGCATTGGGCGGGTGATCTGATTAATCAATATAAATTTGTTGGCAATTACAATCTGCTCTTTAACGTAGCGATGTTGATTAAAACGGGAGCTTGCACGGCTTTGGCTTATGATGGCCTTGCAAATACGGACAAGAGAAGCGGGTTGGAATTCCGACCACTTGTGCCAGAAATTGTCGATAACAATATTTTGGTTTGGAAAAAGAATTATCAACTGCAAAATGTTGGAAAAATTTTTATTAAAGAAATGGGGGCAATGGTCGATGGTAAAGATTAATCACGCTACTCTCGCCGACTTGGACGCAATTATGGCAATCGAACGGGCCGGATTCAGCGAAGAAGAGGCCGGCACACCGGAAGCCTTTCGCCAACGGATTGAGCTGCTGCCTGATACTTTCTTAGTCGCACGCGATGGTGATAGGGTAGTTGGCTTCATCGTTGGTCCGGCAAGCCGGGAGAAATATGTGAACGATGATATGTACGAGCACACCAGTCGCAATTTTCCAATCGGCGGGCACCAACTGATCCTATCGATTGCTGTCGCTCCTGATTACCGTGGACAAGGCCTGGGCAGTGAATTGCTGGCGGGGATAGAAGAGGTCGCAAGATTGGCGTTTCGAGAAACTATTTCGTTGACTTCACTAGAAAAAAACGTTCCTTTCTACGAGAAAAATGGGTTCACCAAGGCCGGCGTGTCGACATCAGACCACGCAGGAGAAGTTTGGTACAACATGGTGAAAGTTTTGACGGTTAAGCATATTTAATGTACTATTTTCGCTATTGCGGTATAGTTAAATTGTAGATGCTATATGATCGGAGGTATGCGTTCATGGATAAAGAATTTACTCTCGAAGAATTAAAGCAAGCTGACGGCCAAGATGGTCACCCTGCTTACATCGCTGTCGATGGAGTCGTATATGACGTTTCCAATAGTGGTGGCTGGGCTGGTGGACAACACCACGGTTTCCATGCTGGGAATGATCTGACCAAGGAAATCAAGGAGATCTCCCCACACGGAACTCAAGTATTGTCACGGCTTGAAGTTGTTGGCAAATTAGTGAAATAAGAAAAAGCGTCGGAGCTGAATTGGCTGCGGCGCTTATTTTTTAGGGCTTATCCCCAAACTTCTTCTGCAATTTCCTTCACTAAAGCAACTTTCTTCCACTGTTGTTCTTCGGTCAAAATATTGCCTTCTTCCGTGGATGCAAAACCACATTGCGGACTCAGACAAAGCTTGTCGAGTGGGTGGTACTTTGCGGCTTCCTTGATTCGTTCGAGGATCGTGCCCTTGTCCTCTAACTCCCCGCTCTTAGAAGTAATTAATCCGATCACTACATACTTATCATCGGGAACACTTTGCAGCGGTTCAAATCCACCAGAGCGTTCAGAATCATATTCGAGGAAGAATGCGTTGACCTGTTCTCTGGCCAGCAGGGTATCCGCTACCGGTCCGTATCCACCAGAAGCAGCCCAAGTAGAGTGGTAGTTACCACGGCAGACATGTGTGTTAATGGTCAAATCGTCTGGCCAGTCTGCGATTACTTCGTTGTTGGCTTTGAGATAACATTCTTGCCGTTCCGCAGAGCTATAATATGAGTCCTTTAATTCTTCTTGGAAGACGGAACTAACGGCGATTCCCCAGGTACAATCGTCCAATTGAATCGTTCTGCAACCTTCGTCATACAATGATTGAATCACTTTGCGATAAGCCTTTACGACATCCTTATCAAGGTCGTTGCGTGAATCATATACCGCATTTACGCTCTCGACGTTTTCTTGACGAGTAAGCTCTTCTAACAATTGGGCGGGGGCGGGGATGGTCTGCTTTACCTGTGTTCCACGTGAAACATGGTCACGGACAAACTTGAAATGTTCCACGAATGGGTGATTTTCCCCGGAGATCTTTCCGTCTAGTTGGGCGGAGTCATTACGAGTTTCTTCGCCGTGGAAGAAGTACCCATGTGGCAGGTGGACGTGTTTCACACCATGCAGTCCCCAGAAGAAGTCGAGGTGCCAGTAGCTACGGCGAAATTCACCGTCAGTGACAGCGTGGAGGCCAACAGCTTCTTCTTTTTTAATTAGATCAATAATCAATTTGTCTTCTACAGATTTCAACTCATCATGAGTGATCTCGCCCTGGGCAAATTTTTCTCGAGCTTCCTTCAATTCTTCAGGACGGAGGAAACTTCCAACGACATCGTAACGGAATGGTGAAGTAGTGCGTGTTGTAAATTCAGTCATAATAATCTGTCCTTTCATTGCTTGATCGGAGCGGGTTCTGGAATTTGAGCAAATAAAAAGTCCCTAGGAAAAGTGATTAAACTCTTCCTAGGGACGTCAATTTAAATCGTTAATTAACGTGTTACCACCCTAATTTGGCAAGACCTCGCAGCCTCGCCCTCGGTATGTACACCCGCAGGTAAACATAGACGTTTTATCGGTCGTCAATCGTGGGCAGCTTACCTATCGCTCGCCACCCGTAAATGCTCCAAGACCATCTTCAGTCAGGTTCGCCAGATTACATCTCATCAACCGCAACTCTCTGTGCAGGCTCCACTAACTTACTCATCTCTTCTCAGCAAGTTCTAATTTAATTTTAATATATCATATTGACTTTACTCGTGAATGTCAATATGAATTTGTTAAAATGTTATTATACATTCTCAAATAGAGGGCAGAAACAACATGAAACAAAATAAATTAGTCGTGATTTCACTGGACTCCATGGGCTTTCGGGACCTGGATGAATTACGTGATCTCGTGCCAAATTTAGCAAAATTAATTGAGCAGGGCACCTGGGTGAAAAAGGTGGAGGGGATTTTCCCAACTCTGACTTACCCATCACACACCTCAATCATCACCGGTCAGTACCCAGCAGTTCACGGCATCGTTAATAATACTAAGCTGCAACCACGCCGGGAATCACCAGACTGGTACTGGTACCGTAAGAATATCAAGGCTACACCACTGTACGATGTTGCACGGGAGGCGGGGATGACCACGGCCGCATTCCTCTGGCCAGTCACCGCCGGAAGCAAAATCGACTATAACCTGGCTGAAATTTTTCCTAACCGGATTTGGACAAACCAGGTGCTGGTATCACTCAAGGCAAGCTCGCCACTCTTCTTGGCACAGATGAATCACCGCTACGGTAAGCTCAGACACGGCATCAAGCAACCATGGCTCGACGACTTCATTACCGCCTGCGCCATCGATACGCTCAAGAACAAGCAACCGGACCTGACATTGATCCACCTGGTTGACATGGACAGCATGCGTCACCGTTACGGAGTGCGCTCAGATGAGGCCAAGGCAGCTCTGAAACGTCACGATGACCGGGTCGCACAAATCATCGCCGCTACCAAGGAAGCAGGGACTTACGACCACACCAATTTCGTAATTCTCGGTGACCACTACCAGATTAACGTCGACAAGATGATTCACCTGAACGAAATTTTCGCGCGGGAAGGATGGCTGACACCGCTGGACGGCAAGTCGACCTACCGGAATAACTGGAAGGTGACCGCCAAGACCTGTGATGGTGAAACCTACGTCTATGTTCGTGGCAACGTGGAACGGGGCACAGTTAAACAGGTGATTGCGGGCGTCGAGGGTGTGGAACATATCTACGACGGTGCCGAGGCCGTCAAACTCGGTGCGGATCCCGCATGCGCCTTCCTGGTTGAGGCCAAGGCCGGATATTACTTCACTGACGAGGTCAACCGGCCCGCTGTAGTTGAGACGGTTGATCCAAAAACTCTTGGTAGCCATGACCGCTACCGTGGTGTTCACGGATACGGACCAAACAAGGCGGACTACTACACCACAGCCATTTTTGTCGGACCTGACATCAAGCAAGGGGCGACGGTTGACGGTGCACACCTCGTTGACGAGGGGCCAACCTTTGCGGAGCTCTTAGGTCTGCATTATCCAGCTCCTACTGCTGGTAAGGCCATCAATGGTGTCATCAGAAAGTAGGTGTAGCGTGAAAATCACAAAACAACAATGGCAATGGATCTTCTACGACTGGGCAAACTCGGGCTACGGGATCCTGGTTGTCACAGCGGTCCTGCCGGTCTACTTTAAGGCGGTGGCCGGGGATGCGGGTGTGTCGGCGGCTGACTCGACGGCCTATTGGGGTTACGCCAACAGCTTCGGAACTCTGCTGATCTCATTGCTGGCTCCGCTGTTAGGGGCATTGGCGGACTATCCCCGGGCGAAACGGCGCTTGCTCAATATCTTTACATGGGCCGGAATCGCCTTGACGTTTGGCTTAGCGATTGTTTCACCACCCCACTGGCAACTCTTGCTGGCGGTATATATCTTGAGTGTTGTCGGTTATTCGGGTGGAAATCTCTTTTACGATAGTTTTCTGACTGACGTCGCTGACAACCGCCAGATGGACCTGGTATCAACGACTGGTTATGGAATGGGCTACCTCGGTGGTGTCATCGCCTTTATCATCTTCCTCGCCGCACAGCTGACCAATGGCTTCGGTGGGGTACTGTCCGCATATGGTGTCGCACGGTTTAGCTTCGTGATCGCTGCGGTCTGGTGGATCATCTTCGCCTGGCCACTGCTTCGTCATGGTCAACAGCGCTTTGCCGTTCAGTCGGTGGATAATCCACTTTTGGACAGTTTCCGCCGTCTCCGCAGTACCTTTTACCACATCAGACAGTATCGGCAGATTACCTGGTTCCTTATCGCTTACTTCTTCTATATTGACGGTGTCGACACAATCTTCACTATGGCCACGTCAATCGGGAAGGACATGGGCGTGAACACGTCAATGCTGATGATTGTACTGTTGGTGGTGCAATTAATTGCCTTTCCATTCTCGCTCTTTTACGGCTGGCTCGCTCGCCACACTAACAACCGTGCTGCCGTTCTGACGGGAATCTCGATGTATCTCTTCATTTGCCTTTATGCGATCCGCCTTCACAACCTATTCGATTTCTGGTTCCTGGCCATTTTGATTGGGACCACGCAGGGTGGATTGCAGGCGTTGAGCCGTTCTTACTTCGGTCAGTTGGTTCCAAAAAACTCCAGTAGTGAATTCTTTGGTTTCTACAACATCCTCGGTAAATTTTCAGCCATCATGGGACCGGTAATCGTCGGTGCGGTCACACAATGGACGGGAAAATCAACAATTGGTGTCGCGTCACTTGCAATCTTATTCGCAGTTGGACTCCTGATTTTCCTGGCATTACCTAAAATCACCAATGAAAAGTAACTAAAAAGACCTGCTTGGCAATTGCCTCGCAGGTCTTTTGTGTATCAGCTATTAGTTTTTACGTGAGTATGATGCGATGTCATCGAGGATCATGTTCATGAATTCGTCTTGACTCATGCTGTTTTGTTCCTGTTCACCGTACTTACGAACTGACATGGAGTTGTTCTTAACTTCATCGTCACCAACAACCAGCGTGTATGGAACCTTGTTAGTTTGGGCTTCACGAATCTTGTAACCCATCTTTTCGTTCCGGTCATCAACAACGACACGGATGTTAGCTGCCTTTAACTTAGCAGCAACTTGCTTAGCGTAGTCACCGTGTGATTCTTCACTAACTGGGATGATGTGAACTTGTTCTGGAGCCAACCAAGTAGGGAAGGCACCCTTGTAAATTTCAGTCAGGTAAGCAATGAACCGTTCCATAGTACCAACGATACCACGGTGGATCATAACTGGCATGTGTTCCTTACCGTCTGAACCAACGTATGAAAGGCCGAAGCGGTCAGGTTGCATGAAGTCCAATTGAATAGTGGACATAGTTTCTTCGTTACCAAGAGCAGTCTTAGTTTGGATATCAAGCTTTGGACCGTAGAATGCGGCTTCACCTTCAGCTTCGTAGTAGTCAAGGTTCAAGTCATCCATGGCAGCCTTCAGAAGCTTTTGGGATTCGTCCCACATTTCGTCGTTACCGTAGTACTTTTCAGTGTTCTTAGGGTCACGAAGAGAAAGACGGAATGAGTAATCTGTGATGTCGAAGTCCTTGTATACGTCCATGATCAGGTTCAAGATCTTGGCGAATTCAGAACGGATTTGGTCAACAGCAACGAAAGTGTGACCGTCGTTCAAAGTCATTTCACGAACACGTTGAAGACCTGAGAGGGCACCAGACTTTTCGTAACGGTGCATCATACCAAGTTCAGCGATCCGGAGTGGAAGGTCACGGTATGAACGGATGTGGTGCTTGAAGACTTGGATGTGACTTGGGCAGTTCATTGGACGCAATTCAAGCATTTCACCGTCACCCATGTCCATAGGTGGGAACATGTCATCGCGGTAGTGTTCCCAGTGACCAGAAGTCTTGTAAGCATCGAGGTTCATCAGAACTGGAGTGTAGACGTGCTTGTAGCCATCTGAAACTTCACGGTCGATGATGTAACGTTCGATGGTACGACGAATCGTAGCACCATTTGGTAACCAGTATGGCAAACCGGCACCGACCTTAGGATCAACAAAGAAGAGGTCGAGTTGGTTACCGATTACACGGTGGTCACGTTCACGAGCTTCTTGACGAGCCTTCATGTCTTCTTCAAGAGCTTCCTTGTTGTAGAAGACAGTGCCGTAAATACGTTGAAGCATTGGGTTTGATGACATACCCTTCCAGTAAGCACCGGCAACAGATAAGAGCTTCAAGTGCTTGATCAGGTTACCGTAAACCAGAATGTCGTCGTCAGCCAAGATCTTTGTGCCGTTTGCTTGGTACATTGCGACCTTGCCATCCTTAGCAGCTTCCTTTAATAATTCGCTTGAGTATGGGTCATCCTTAACTTCTGCCAAAGCTTCGTCGAGGTCAACTTCCACGAATTCAACCTTAGCTTCCTTAGCGATACCTACTAAAGCGTCTTGTAATGCTTCCAATTCATCAGCAGATACTTGTTGGTCATCCTTGTCAGAATCAACGTGGAAATCATCTTCATCAGCAACTGCTTCCCCGAGACGAATACCCTTGAATTCTTGTTGTAAAGCGCTCTTCAGTAATAATGCAGAAAGCTTACGAAGCGCTTCTAATCCTTCTTTTGAATCACGGTCAATCTTCTTGACTGAACCGTCGTTAGACATAATTGCAACTTGTGCCATACTAAATCCTCTCCTTTGTGAAAATAAAAACGTCCCTAGTACATACTATGTGTATGCACTAGGGACGTTAATTATCAAATAGTTAGCGTGGTTCCACCCATGTTCAGAGTATTATAAAAAAACTCTCTCTATGGTGTGTTAACGGACACGACCCGATCAGCCTTATCTCGGCCAATAATCAATATTGAGGTGGTACAAGCAGTCGTAACTAAATATGACTTCCAGCCTAGGTCATATCTCCCTGGTCAAGCACTAACTGCTTACATATCCTCTGATTGATTTTGATTATAACACCCAGTAAAAGTTTGACAAGGCTTTTTATTAAAAAAGTTTTTCAAAAACGATTTTAATGGCTATTTTGTGCAGGTTGTGCGTTGCTTTGTTGAGTACTTTGACCTTGTTGTTGGTTTTGTTGTTGCTGCTGTTGTTGATTTTGTTGATCGTTTTGTTGTTGACTTGATGATTGTTGGCTAGAGCTTTGTGAGCTGGAGCTGTCCTTGAATAAGAAGGAGTAATCATCTGAATCTTCATCATCGCTACTACCATCATCTATGTCATCATCGTCATCGTCGCTCTTGTGAGTGCTATGCTTCTTGTGACTGCTACTCTTAGAACTCGTTGTTACGCTAGAGCTGTCGTTATTAGCAATGGGGTTTTGTTGCTTGATGGCAAAGACAATGATGGAGATGAATAAAATTCCCAATAAAACACCAAGCATAATCATGAAGGTCTTCTTACCGCCCTTCATTGGCTTCTTGGGACCCTTTTTCTTGGGGCTCCGTCGTTTGCTTTCATCATACATTTGGACCCGGCTAGGTCTAGATTGATTATTATTCATAAAGTCACCTCGTATGGGGATTCGGCTTTTCGTATCTAATAAATATCTAGTATATTATATCATCATTCGTTAGCGAGCAAAAAAAATAAAACGACCGGTAATGGGGGGAACGGTCGTTTAAGCAATATGTTTAATGGGAGTATGCTTATACTATATCGGCAAAAATTAAAGAAAATGTGAATAAAGATTGCAGAAAAATAAAAAAGTGACCCGAATATTCGGATCACTTATAACGAAACTGATTAGATTTAGTCTTCTTCAGCCATCATCTGTTCTTTTTGGGCAAAGCCTTTGCCTTCAGCAGCAAAACGCTTGTTACCGCGGTAGAGTTCGACACAGGTCCAGATCAAAAGGCAGATGATGATCACGATGGAAATGTAAGCCAGGGTGTCAGAGAGTCCCTTAGACCAGATGCCAAAACCTTCGTAAGTAGATGGAAGGTTGTAGAGGTTCAAGAAAGTCAGGCCGAGTACAGAAATCCAACCGAAGATCTTGACGAGTAGGCGGTTCTTGAATTCACCCATTTCAACTTCACTGTTAGTCATCATTAACAATGGCAACATTGAGAATGGAAGGGCGAAGGCAAGGAAGACCTGAGAATTTTCCATCAAAAGGTTCAATGCGTTGTGTTGTTGGACAGTGGTTTCACCAGTCGTCATCGCAACACAGGCGAGAACTGGAAGTACGGAAAGAATCCGCGTAATCAGACGACGTGCCCAGAGAGGCATCTTCATGTGAACGAAACCTTCCATGATAACTTGACCGGTCAAAGTACCAGTAATGGTTGAGTTTTGACCAGAAGCAAGCAGGGCAACGGCGAACAGAGTTGATAATATACCGGACTTAGCGACCGCAATCAGAACGGGATTACTAAGCATTGAAGTGTTGTTCAAAGCATCGTATAAACCGAAGAATGAACTATCTTGTACCGCACCGGTCTTAAATACGGCAACACCCATGATTAAGAGCAAGGAGTTAACAATAAATGCTAATGATAATTGGATGTTGGAATCCCAAGTGGTGAAGCGAACAGTTTGACGGATGCTTTCCAGGTCATTGTGATCAGTCTTCCGAGTTTGGGAAATAGCTGAGTGCAGGTACAAGTTGTGAGGCATAACAGTGGCACCAATGATACCCAAAGTACCAGTCAGTGGGGTAATACCACCAACCGTTGGGCTTTGAGAAATTGCCTTAGCAGATGGAACTAAACCACCGAAGACACCCGCCCAATCAGGGTTTGACAATGCGACTTGGTATGCGAAAACGAAGAGGATTACCAGAATCAGACAAGCAACAATCGCTTCGATCTTCCGGAAACCGATCTTGGTCAAAAGTAACAGAACAAAAACGTCCAAGACCGTAATGAATACGGCAGGGATCAATGGAATGTGGAAGAGCAAGTTCAGCGCAATCGCCGCACCAATAACTTCCGCAATATCAGTGGCCATAATGGCTAATTCAGTCATGATCCAAAGAATTACACCTAATGCTTTACCGGTACGTGCCCGTGTTGCCTGGGCGAGGTCCATTTGACTCACGATTCCGAGTTTAGCCGCCATGTATTGAAGCAACATCGCAATCAAACTTGAAATCAAGATAGTAGTCATTAGTGTGTATTGGAAGCTTTGACCACCAGTAATTGAAGTTGACCAGTTACCTGGATCCATGTACCCAACAGCGACCAGGGCACCAGGACCAGAGTAGGCAAATAATGTTCTAAAGAAACCTTTGCCACGTGGTACTTCGACAGTTCCGTTGATTTCCTCGAGTGACTTACCGTTTGCGTAGGAAATTAATCCACGCTTCTTGTGTTGATTTTTTGTGTTGTCCACGCCAAATCCACCTTTCATTTTATTTTGTTAACTCGATTGGTAATCAAATTTAACTTAATTCGAATACTTTGTTAGGTTAGCATAAAAATTATTGCTATTCAATGGAAATTTGCCGATATATAGGCATTTCCATGGCTTGAAATTCAGTATCAAACATCTGATAGGCGGTCTAATAACTAAGAAACCGCTTACCCATTTTTTAAATTTTTTTTGCTAATATTAGCGTTTTCAATGCCCGTCATTATTGATCTTTTCATATGTAAAACGTTAAATTTACCAACGTTTGACAAATAATACAGTACTTAACTATAATAAAGTTCGTTCAATAGTGAACATATATGAAAGTTAAGGAGAATTGAAATTATGAAAGCACTTGTATTAACGGGTACTAAGCAATTAGAAGTTAAGGATGTAGAAACTCCAGAAATCAAGCCATTTGAAGTGTTAGTTCACACTGCTTACGCTGGTATTTGTGGTACTGACCACGCATTGTACGCAGGTCTTCCAGGTTCAGCTAGTGCTGTTCCTCCTATCGTTTTAGGTCACGAAAACTCTGGTGTTGTTGCTAAGGTTGGTTCCGAAGTTACAAACGTGAAGGTAGGGGACCGTGTCGCAGTTGACCCTAACATCTACTGTGGTGAATGTAAGTTCTGTCGTACTTCACGTCCAGAAATGTGTGAACACCTTGATGCTGTTGGTGTTACTCGTGACGGTGGTTTTGAAGACTACTTCACTGCACCAGCTAAGGTTGTTTACCCAATTCCTGACAGTCTTTCATTAAAGGCAGCTGCCGTTACTGAACCATTATCATGTGCTGTTCACGGTGTTGACTTGCTCGAAATCCACCCATACCAAAAGGCTTTGGTTATCGGTGATGGTTTCATGGGTCAATTATTCGTTCAAACTCTTCTCGCATACGGTGTTAGCGAAGTTACCCTTAGTGGTCGTAACGACGCTAAGTTGAAGCTTAACGCTGAAAAGTTCGGTGCTAAGACTATCAACACTAAGAAGGGCGAAAAGATTCCTGAAAACGAATACGACATCGTTATCGAAGCTGTTGGTCGTCCAGAAACGCAAGAACAAGCCGTTGAAGCTGCAGCTCGCGGTGGTCAAGTTTCTATGTTCGGTGTGGGTAACCCAGACGACAAGTTCTCCATTAACAGTTATGAAGTATTCCAAAAGCAACTGAAGATCCAAGGTGCCTTCATCAACCCTTACTGCTTTGCTGATGCAATTGCTCTGATGGGTTCAGGTAAGGTTGACGTTCTTCCATTGCTCTCACACGAATTCGATGTAGACCAAGTTGACGACTTTGTTAACGGCCGAATCGAAAACGTTTCAAAGGCTGTTGTTAAGATCGCCGGCGAAGAAGCTTAATATTAACTCTCAAAAACATTTCCCGGGAAATATCTCGCGAAATGTTTTTTTCTTTTGCATAAATGTTGACATGGTGTCACTTTGGGTATAGGGTTAGATCAGAAATAAGGTGACACCGTGTCACTAAGGAGGAATGTTTATGCCAAGCTTAACTTTTGAAAACTTGTCGGATGAAAAGAAGAACCTAATCACACAAGCTTTATTGCACGAATTCAGTGAACATAATCTTGCGAATGCACAAGTGGCGAGAATCGTTAAAGAAGCGGGTATTGCCCGAGGTGCTTTCTATAAGTATTTTGAAGATATTAAAGATGCTTATACATATGTTTACCGAGATTCCTTGCTGAAGTTACACAGTAAGGACATCCGTAATCACACCATTCTTAGTGCTGATCAATATACAAAGCAGGTGGCAGATTTTATTGAACAAGTTCACGACAGCCAGTACCGTGAGTTACTTAAGCGTCATTACACAATTAACGAATCACTAATTGAGGTGGATGCTCCTTCGAAATTGCTGCCACTAGATAAGAAAGAGTGGGCTGTCATGACTCTCACACACCAGGCGATTAGGGAAGGACTAGTTCATTCTGAAGAAAGCGATATGATCCTGAATCGTCTGCACAGTGTGTTAGTAGATATATTAAAGGAGGGATAATATGTTTCTTGCAATCAAAGAAATTCGCCGTGAAAAGGTGCGCTACAGTTTGATTGTCGCAATGATTGTGATGATCAGCTACCTGATGTTCGTGCTGATGGGACTAATGATCGGATTAGCGAATGAAAACAAGGCTGCGATTAGTACCTGGGATACACAGACTGTTTTCCTAAATAAGAATGCAAATGACAGTCTGGGACAATCAGTGATTACTAAAGACCAGTTAAAAGGCAAGAAGTTAAATTCACACGAAGCACTGGTGGGACAGGTTGCTGTTGTTGTGAAGAAGACAGAAGGTAAGTCACTGAAGCAAAGTGCCCAATTCATTGGATTAGATCGTGATCAATATATCGCGAAACATAATATCCCTCTGGCGTCAGGTCGTCATGCGCAAAAAGCTGATGAAGTGGTCGCTGATCAAGGACTCTTGAGTAAAGGCTACAAATTAGGTGACTACATCACGCTGAACTCCGGAAAAGACAAGTTCAAGATTGTTGGTTTTGCAAAGAACTCGAAGTTGAATGTAGCGCCTGTAATCTATGGTGATCTGACAACTTGGAAGGACCTGCGTGGCTTTAACGAACAGTCCGTCGCAAGTGGTATTTTTATCAACCAAAGTGAAAAATCAGAACGTTTCAGTAACTTACAGCACTATACAGCTAACCAGTTCATCCAAAAGCTTCCGGGATACTCCGCACAAAATAACACCTTTGCCTTCATGATTGGGTTCTTAATGGTTATCTCCCTGGTCATCATTGCGGTGTTCTTATACATCCTGACGATGCAAAAGATGGCAAACTATGCAGTGCTACGAGCTCAAGGGATTCCTTCAACTTACCTGGTGGCTTCAACAATCCACCAATCAATGCTGTTGATGGTCTCTGGAATCGCTGGCGGTTTGTTATTGACATTATTGACTGCCAAGATGATTCCGATGGGAGTTCCGCTAGTATTTGAATGGCAGCTTGTTTCTGTGATTGTAGTTGTTTTGGTTATGCTTGGTGTTGTTGGAGCGCTTCTCCCAGTACGGATGATTGTCAAAATTGACCCGGTACGAGCAATGAATAATTAGGAGGTCCAATATGTCAGTAATTGAATTAAATAATATCTCCAAGAGTTTCGGTGAAGGGATTAGTAAAGTTAATGTCCTTGAAAACGTAAATTTCAGTGCCAATCGTGGTGAATTAAGCTTGATTCTTGGGCCATCAGGATCAGGAAAGAGCACATTTCTTACGATTGCGGGAGGTCTACTCAGTCCAAGTGAGGGAAACGTAATAGTCGACGGTCAAAACTTGGAGGGATTAACTAACAAGCAAAGGGATAATTTACGCTTAAACAAGATTGGGTTTATCCTGCAATCATACAACTCGCTGCCATTTCTGAATGTTCGGGATCAATTAAAGTTCGTAACCAAGACGAAGAAGACTGATAATATGTCAGACGAAGAGTTAAAAGCCTTGCTGGAGGAACTTGGGATTGATAAATTGCTTGACCATTACCCAGACGAAATGTCAGGTGGTCAAAATCAACGCGTCGCAATCGCTCGGGCACTTTACCCTAATCCTGAGATTGTTCTCGCTGACGAACCGACCGCTGCACTTGATAGCAACAGGGTTGAAGTCGTTGGAGAATTACTAAAGAAAATGGCGGTTAAGCACAATAAATCCATCATTGTAGTTACTCATGACCTCCGATTGAAAGATTATGCAGATCATATTTATGAAATCATGGACGGAAAATTAACGAAGACAAAATAATATTTCCCGGGAAATAATTGAATTCTAAAGTGATTGTTAAGCTTTCAATGATTATCGTCTAGAATCGTGCAAGTATTATAGAATTAAAGTAAGTATGAACACGATCGGAGGGGGAAATAGTGGCGTTTCTAGAATTAAAGGGGATTGAAAAGTCCTATTACCTTGATAATCAAGCATTTCCGGTATTAAAGGGAATCAATTTGCAGTTTGAACGGGGCGAATTCGTCTCAATTCTCGGTGAATCTGGGGGCGGGAAGTCCACTTTGATGAATATCATCGGTGGCTTGGACCGGAACTTCACCGGTCAAGTGCTGATTGATGGTGAGTTGCTGGACCACAAGAAGGAAAAGCAACTTGACGATTACCGTCGTGCAATGATCGGCTATATCTACCAGTCATACAACCTAATTTCCTACCTCAGCGTCTTAGACAACGTTTTGGTTGCATTAGATATGACTGACCTCAGTCGGGAAGAAAAGCGCGCACGGGCCGTTAAACTGCTCGAGAAGGTGGGCCTGAGCGACCAGATGCACAAACGGCCTAAGCATCTCTCTGGGGGACAAAAACAACGGGTGGCGATTGCGCGTGCTCTGGCTAGTGATCCACAAATTATCATTGCCGATGAGCCAACTGGTGCCTTGGATTCACAAAACACCCAAGAAGTCTTGCATCTGCTCGACGAAATTGCCCAGGACGGTAAGATGGTGATTGCGGTCACACACTCACAAGAAGTGGCGGACCACGGTACCCGAATCGTCCACTTGGCTGATGGTAAGATCGACGGAGACACTCGCCTGCGTCCTGCGTATGAGATTCCAGAAGATACCAATAATATTAAACCAAAGACCCTGCCAGCAATTGATAGCTACAAGATGGCCTTCAAGCACATGATGAGAAACTTCTGGAGAAACTCCTTGATCATGCTTGGGACTGCGATCGGGATATTTGCGGTGCTCTTATTTAGCGGTTTGGGAAATGGTATTAACGGGTACATCCAGAACCAAATCAATTCCATCACCAATCCCCGGGCAATTACGGTGGTTAAGAATCCAACTGGGAAGAAGATGACACAGGTTCAACTTCAAACCTCAATGCGTGAAAGCATGTTGGCTGATCCACAATCTATGATTATCGACCAGTCTGATCTGGCCCGACTCGCGAAGGTCAAGGGTGTTAGCTCAATCGAAAACGGTAATATGGTCGGCACCTACCGTCTGAACTATAGTAATCTGCAACAAAGCGGCACCAATATGATCACCTGGAGCCAAAACATCGCCGCTAGTTCAATTAAGGCTGGTCACAAACCTGGTCGTGGTCAAATTATCTTGACTAAGGAACAGGCCACCCAGCTGACTGGAAACAAAAACTATCAGGATATGATTGGTAAACAGGTCCAATTAACCTTTGCCTGGATCGATAGCAAGTCTCAACCGGTTGAGATCGATGGAACGGTTACTGTGGCTGGTATCAGCGACGGTGCGGCCGCACAAACCGTGATTGACTACAATACCATGCAAGACATGTTAAAGGCTAAGAACGCGGATACACGCCCTAATTTCATTGCTGTCTCCGCCAAGAGCCTTTCCAAGGTTAATAAGGTCGCTAAACGGATTAATCGACTTGAAAATAATTCTGGTGACCGGATCCTCGGTGCAATCACAGTCGGTTCGATCCTGAAGACGGTGCAAACTTACGTTAACTTAGCTTCAACTATCCTGGCAGCTATTGCCGGAATTTCGCTGCTGGTTTCTGCTCTGATGATTATCGTCACGATGTTTATGTCAGTATCTGAACGGACTAAGGAAATTGGTATCCTGCGGGCGTTGGGTGAACGGAAGAAGGATATCCGCCGTCTCTTTACGATGGAATCAGTCTTTATCGGACTCTTCTCTGCCGTCCTCGCACTGGTCATTGCTGGGATCGTTCAGTTTGTCTTGAACAAGGCTCTGTACGGCATGATTAAGTACAATATCGTGCAAATTTCATTCGGCAATGTCGTCTTCGCAGTAGTGATTGCAATCGTTATTTCAGTGATCGCGGCACTGAATCCATCACGTCACGCTGCTCAATTGAATCCAATCGACGCCTTAGCAGCCGATTAACTAACAAAATCCTGCACCGTATATTACGGGCAGGATTTTTTACGTTCACAGAATATTAGGACAAGATGTTTGATGGGGACTGTTATTGCTTTTAGGTACACCTAAAAAGATATATAATCATAATGGAGGTGTTAAAAGTGATTACAGTATTTGTTCAAAATAATGATAAGACGCAAACTGTACGATGCTCGGACGGATCACAAGGAGTAATGCAATTCGATAAAGATAGCTCAGCACCATTTTACAAGTTTCAATTTTATGCGCACCGGCATCCAAGCTTCTGGGTTTCTAGCCGTCAATTCACGGATGGCAAGAAGGTCGTAGTCAAGGATGTTGACCACGAAGAAAATTTCACGCTCAAGTTTGTTTAAACGGAAAAATCAGGCGACTCAACGCCTGATTTTTCTATTTCATAATAATATCAGCATGACTTAACGCGTCCGCAATCATAGTCATAACTTGCGGATCATTTAGCTCATAAATAATTTCTTTACCTTGTCTGTGTTGTTGGACGAGGTTAAATTTCCGAAGTATCTGCAGTTGGTGAGATACCCCAGATTGTTCCCAATTCAGCTTCTCGCTGATCTCGGTCACAGTATATGAATCTTGAATAAGAAGATAGAGCAGGTTAAGTCGCTTTGGATTACCGAGGATTTTAAACAATTGACTCGCCTTGACGATGTTAGAAAGATCCCCAGAATATTGTTCAATCATCGCAATCACTTACTTTCTGTGAAAAACTATGTGGGGTATGTTCTATCAAGGTCAATGGTAGCTTTTAAACATAAAAAAAGTAAAGCATGCGCGAACATGCTTTACTTTTTGTTTAGTAACTTTAACAAAATTTAGAAACTCAGACGTTGACCAACGTAAATGGTGTATGGAGCTGAAATGTTGTTGCGTTGTGCAAGAGACTTCCAGTTAACACCGTATTGGGCAGCGATTCCTGAAAGGGTGTCACCACTCTTAACAGTGTATCCACCGCTTACTGAGCTGGTTTGACGTGAACTAGTTGAGTAACTAGTTGATGAAGTGCTACCGCTTAACTTAAGCACTTGACCAACGTAAATCCGGTTAGGGTTTGAAATGTTGTTGAGTTGAGCAACTTGGCTGTAGCTCATACCGAACTTAGCAGCGATACCGGAAAGAGTGTCACCACTCTTGACAGTGTAGCTACCGGCTGAAGTAGAGCTAGTGCTTTGTGATGCAGTGTTGGTTGAAACAGTAGTGCTACCACTCTTCAATTGAAGTACTTGACCAACGTAGATCCGGTTAGGGTTTGAAATGTTGTTGAGTTGAGCAAGTTGGCTGTAGTTCATGCCAAATTGACCGGCGATACCGGAAAGAGTGTCACCGCTCTTAACAGTGTAAGTGCTTTGGCTGCTGCTGTTAGTAGTAGCAGTAGTAGTGTTAGTAGAAGTTTGTGAACTAGCTTGACGTACCAAGAGACGTTGACCAACGTAAATTTGGTTGACGTTTTGAATGCTGTTCAATGAAGCAAGTGTGTTAACCGTAGTAGAGAAGCGGTTAGCGATACCTGAGAGGGTGTCACCGCCTTGAACAGTGTAGTAGTTTGTGTTGCTTGAACCACTGTAGCTTGATGATGCACCAGTATCAGTTTGGGTTTGCTTGTTAACATCAACAGACTTGTTAGCAATTGCAATGTTGTCCAATTGAGTAAGGTTGAAGCTACGGATGATGCTTTGCAGAGTAGATGCGTAGTATGGATCGGTAGCATAACCGTCAGCCTTCAATTTGTTAGTAACTGAAACATAGTTAGTGTCCCAAAGAAGGTTGTTGTAACGTGGGTTAACTGCTAAGAAACGACCATGATCTTCAATTGATTCGTTACGACTTGGGTAAGCACGGAAGTTGTCGTAGATGTAGACGCTCTTACCATTAATAACTTCCCGAGTTCTTAAGCTAACTGATTGACCGTTGTATGAACCCTTGATACCAAACATGTTGTTGGCAGGAGCTGAGTTACCCCAGGCACTTTCAACAGCAGCTTGAGCAACAGTAACTGAAGGTAAAACACCGTATTGCTTCCAGGTTTCGATAGCACCAGGAGCCACACTTTGGATGAATTGTTGGTGACTTGCAGAGTTAGTGAAGTGCAAGGAGTTCAAGTCAACAGTGTTTTGTTGTTGAGTAGATTGTTGTTGAGTGTTTTGTTGTTGTGTTTGAGCGGTTTGTGCTTGCGCTTGGTTGTTGTTAGCTTGATCAGTAGTAGTATCAGCGTGAGCAGCAACTGAAGCAGTAAGCAAGGTAGCTGCTGTCAAACTGGCAACAACCCACTTACGACCGCTCTTGTAAAGCTTGTAATGTGTGGAATTATTAAGATCTGATTTCATAGTTTCTAGGCCTCCCAATCTGTAATAAGAAATTTTCTTTTTGGAAATTCAAAGGTAAATATAAATTGTTTAAGAACTTCTTAAGTTATTAACTGATTATTAAATTATCATCACAAAAAAACACCGTCAAACAGCTATCACTACTAATGTTGAAAATGCTAAATATTTCTTAATTTGATGCCTTCAAAACCCTGCTATAACGGTTATATGAAAGAATTATCAAGTGAAAACTTTTTTTGCAACAAATGATAAATGAAACATACATAATTTCCCGATGAAATTTCCAGTTTTTTAAGCATTGAGATATAATACTAAGTTAGAGAAATTTTTACACGAGGTTTAACTATGGTAGCGAAGTTAAAAGACGTTGCGGCACTAGCGGGAGTGTCCATTACAACTGTCTCACGCGTGATTAATAATTATGGTTCATTAAGTGAAAAAACAATAAATAAAGTCCACGAAGCGATGCGTCAATTGAATTACCAACCCAACGCATTGGCACGTGCGATGCAGGGGAAGCCTTCCAAGTTTATTGGCTTGATTTTCCCTAATTTGAAAAACCCCTTCTTTGCGGAATTGGGTAATGAAATTGAAACTCAACTCTTCAGTAAGGGCTACAAGACAATCATCGCTTCTTCAGCGGAAAATCCAGAAATTGAGCATGAATATTTGAACATGCTGCTGGCAAACCAAGTTGACGGGATTATCTCTAGTTCTCACAACCTCGATGTTGAAGAATACAATCAAAGTTCAGCACCGATCGTGTCATTTGACCGTTACCTGTCCGACGATATTCCCATCGTCTCATCAGATAACTATAATGGCGGACGAATGGCGGTTGAATACTTGCTGAAACATGATGTTCGCCACATTGCAGTCGTTGTCGATGAAGATACTTCTGCTTCACCAACTCTGAACCGTCTGCAAGGGGTTCTTGACAAGCTGACCGAAGAAAGTCGTAGCTTCGAACCATTGAACCTTAAGGATATCGACTTAGCACAGACATTCCCTGGCATTTACGATGGTGTGGTTGCATCAAATGATATTAATGCCTTGGAAATCGCCTCTGTTTACCGTCAAAACGGCAAGCGAATGGGCGAGGACTTCTTCGTCACTGGTTACGACGGATCACAAGTTATCCAAAAGATCGCACCATTCTTACCAACTGTTGTTCAGCCAATCCCTGAAATCGCAGAAAAGTTGATTGAAACTCTTCTTAAGCGGATTGAAGAACCTAAGAGCAAAATCGAAAACGTTATCTTACCAGTAACATTTAATAAATAAAAGGAGCCGCAACATCTCTGCCTGTTGCGGCTCCTTTATTGTAATTACTTGCTTTGCATGAATCTTTGCAGTAATTCAACTTCTTCTGCGTTTGCAGCTGAGTTTGAACATTTAATGTCGTGAATGCGTTCTACAGTCAGGTGACTACCTAACGCCACTTCATTATCATTCATGTCATGATCACGCTCAAATTGAATCAATTGTTGAGCCAACTCACTCATATTTTCCATAAATCTGAGCCTCCTCAGTAATCAGGTAACTACCATTTCTCATATGCCATAATTTCATTTGTAAAAATTACTCTCGTTTTGACACGTACTTAGTTTAGCACAAAAAACGCTGTATCTTAAGTATAACGCTTACTTCTTAATAAAAAATGAAACGAAATAATAGGACAGAATTAGCTTTTTGTGTGATAATCAAAGTATAAGATTGTGACTAGAGAAATGGAGATTTTATTATGACATGGAATTGGTTAGGATGGATTGTGTGGATTTGCGCAGTAGCCTTTCTCTGCTGGACTATTCACTACATTCGTGTCCAACAATTGATGCTGATTGCAAAGACGAAGAAGGCTTTTTCTGCCAAGTTGTTCTGGCGCTACGTCGGACTTCTGGTAGTAGCTTTGGTTTGGCTTGGGGGCATGTCTTACCTCACTTTCTTCCGCCACGTGGATATTAAAAACAATAATCAAACCTACATTTCCACAAAGTACAAGCCACTGCAACTCCACAACAGCAAGGACAATTACTACTATGTCGAAGCTGAACGGAGTAAGAACGGCTCACGTCCAGTTATTTCATACACTTACTGGGCTGAAGGCAACAAGATCACGACTAATTCACGATTTGGATCAGTTGCTGATGGCGACCGTGTGATTCCGCTTGAAGCTAGCACACTCCCTTGGAGCAGGGCGAAGTTAGCGAAGGAAAACAGTGCGACAGGACAAGCATTCGCTGCTGAAATGACTGTTCACTACAAGAATACCGTCTTGAATGGACTTGGTTTACGTGCAAACCGGGATGCATTCACTTACACATTATTACGGGTCCCATCATCCGATATGGTATCTGAACACTAAAGTTGACTCTAACTGAGGTGAAAAAATGACAACGCAGAAGCAGGTCAAGCTTAAATGGGTTGCTCTGGCAAGTTTGCTGAATAACACCGGGGCTGCGTTTTTATGGCCATTGACCACAATGTATGTACACAACTACCTTCACGAGACGCTGACAACGGCGGGGGTAGTAATGCTCTTTATTTCAATTTGTATGATGGCCGGCAATTATGCTGGTGGATGGATGTTTGACCATTGGGACCAGTACAAGACGGCTGTCGTCGGGGTGGTCATCTCCACCTGCGCGATCGTGGCGCTGATTTTCCAACACAGCTGGCCATGGTTCGCGCTCTTAATGATGATGAACAGTTTCGGTGACGGGATCAACATGACCGTGATCAACTCATACGGTTCGCTGGTCAAGCACTTCAGCTCACGTTACGTGTTCAACTACATTTACATGGCCTTCAACATTGGGGTCGTGATCGGGACGTTAGCTGTCGGTGTCTTGTTGCCAATTAGTGTCGTGCTGGTCTTTGCGGTCGGCTCGATCTTCTATGGCCTCCTGACTCTGGTCGTGATCTTTACCTTGAACGTCCGCGTGCCAGTCACAGAACGCAAGGCCGCGGTCAAACAAGCACGGGGCGCCGGAAGTCACCGCAAGATCATCGCCTTCATCTGGCTGATCTTGATCAATTACGTCACCGTCCACCTGAGCTACTCACTCTGGGAAAGCGTGATGGCGGTCCACATGACGAGCCAGGGCATCCCATTTTACGCCTACAGTCTGCTGTGGACGCTCAACGGGATCCTGATTATCATCGGGCAACCCCTCATCAACAAGCTCTCCCCATACGTCAAGCTGTCGACACAGATCATGATTGGGCTGCTGATTTTTGCCAGCTCCTTCCTCTTGCTGATTTTCGCAAACACCATCTGGGCCTTTGCGATCGACTTTACGGTGTTGACGATTGGTGAAATGGCCAGTTTCGCGGGACTGCCAGCCTGGATTGCCCAGCTGACCACCGCGGACGAAACTGGACACTACCAGGGGATGCTCAATATTACGATGTCGATCGGTCGTGCAATCGGTCCGCTCTATGGTGGATTCGTGATCGATCAAGGAAATTACAACGATCTGTTCATTTCCGTCTTCGTCCTGATGACTGTCACTCTTGCGATCGTGACGATTTACATGAACCGTCTGAAAAAGACCAAGGTGCTCAGTAAATAACATTACCCAAACATGGTGGTTTATGGTAAAATCACTCATGAGCTAATTAATAGCAATGAAGTAGAACAAAAGCAGGCGCACCATGACAGAGAGCTAGCGGTGCTGAGAGCTAGTCGCGTCTGTGACTCCACCTCTACCTAGCTGAGCCGGTGAAATCTAGTAGCCGACTCCGGTTGACCCGTTATCGTCGCGAAGTTATCTAACTTCCTGAGGCAGTAGCTGTGAGGTTGCTGTGAACAGAGGTGGGACAGTGATTAAATCACCCTCTAAGGTATGATCCTTAGAGGGTTTTTCTTTTGAAAGGAGTAATTATTATGGAATATCAAAAGCCTAAAGGAACGGCCGACCTGCTTCCAGGTACGACTGGTTTATGGGAAAAGGTTGAATCAAACGCACGTGAGGTCTTCAAGCAATTTGGTTACCGCGAAATCCGCACGCCAATGTTTGAAGATTACAATGTCTTCTCACGTAACGTGGGTGACACTTCTGACATCGTGGAAAAGGAAATGTACGACTTTAACGACAAGGGTGACCGTCACATCGCTCTTCGTCCTGAAGGTACTGCCGGAGTTGTCCGTGCATACGTTGAAAACAAGCTCTACGGTCCAGAATATCCAAAGCCATACAAGGTTTACTACATGGGACCAATGTTCAGATACGAACGTCCACAATCAGGCCGTCAACGTGAATTCCACCAAATCGGGGTTGAAGCGCTGAACAACGAATCACCACAAATTGATGTTGAAGTTATCTCAATGGCCATGAACCTCTTCAAGAAGTTCGGTGTGCCAGGCGTTAAGTTAGTGATCAACACCCTCGGTAACAAGCAAGTTCGTGAAGACTACCGTGAAGCTTTGATCAACTACTTGAAACCACACTACGACGAATTGAGCAAGGATTCCCAAGAACGTCTCTACAAGAACCCGCTCCGTGTCCTTGATAGTAAGGATGAAGGCGACAAGAAGATCGTTGCCGGCGCTCCTTCAATTCTCGAATACCTCGACGAAGAATCACAATCATACTTTGACCAAGTACAAGCATTGCTGAAGAAGTTAGGAATTGAATACGAAATCGACAGCAACATGGTCCGTGGTTTGGACTACTACAATCACACCATCTTTGAAATCATGTCCAACTCCCCAGCATTCGGCGGTGGTTACACAACTGTCTGTGCCGGTGGTCGCTACAACGGCTTGATTTCCCAACTCGGTGGCCCTGAAGAAGGGGGTATCGGTTTCGGTATGGGTGTTGAACGTCTGATGATCTTGCTCCAAGAAGAAAACCCAGAATTCGCACCAGAAGATTCTGTTGACCTCTTCCTCGCTAGTGCAGACGAGACCGGGGATGCACTCGCCTTTGAAGTCCTCAACAAGATTCGCCAACAAGGCATCATCGCCGACAAGGACTACAGTGGTGTGAAGGTTGGTAAGCAAATCAAGGAAGCCTTCCGTCGTAACGCGAAGTACTTCGCCGTCTTTGGTGATCGTGAAGTGAGCGAAGGCCAATTCCAATTGAAGAACGCTGCTACCAAGGATGCTGTTGACGTTAAAGTTGATGACTTCCTTGCCGACCCAGCAAAATACCTCAAGTAATTAAAAAGCGCTATGGAATGCTGTTCCATAGCGCTTTTTTATGCTAGAAGTCTTGTGCCAAACCTTGTTCCTTGATTGCGTCAGAAATTTCGTCACGCGTGGACTCGTGGTTGTTGAGCTTCTTTCCGTTAATTTGCATGCTGAATGAGTCAATCCGTTTGTTGGTATCACGCAGGTCGTAGTAGGTTTCCACTTCCTTGTCGTATTCGGCCAGCTTGTCGAAGTCGACGTCATGGTTGTAGTGGTTTTCAAAGACTCTTAAACCGAGTGGCAGCCGTGGCTTCAATTGTGGTTCTTGGTCCGGCACACCAATTTGCAGGCCGAGAATTGGCATCGTCATCTTTGGCAGGTCGAGCACCTTGATCAATGCTTTTGGATCGTTGTTGATAGAACCAAGGACGACACCACCGAGGCCCATGCTTTCAGCGGCGTTCAAGAAGTTTTGCACTGCCAGGATCGTGTCCTGGGTGGCTTGGAAGTAGACGTCGGTGTTCTTCAGGCGTCCGGCGTCGTTTCCTTCGTGGGCACGGATTTGTTGGTTGCGGTAGAGGTCAGCGACGAAGATGAAGAGGTCACCGTTTGCGCCGACGTATGGTTGGTGGCAAATTTCCCGTATCTTTTCCCGCAAGTTTTCATCAGTCACGTGGATGATGGAGAATTGTTGCAAGAACATGCTGGATGAAGTGTGACTCGCAACCTGGTAGAGCGTTTCTAATTGGTCCTTGTCTAATGTTTGATCCTTGAATGCCCGAATTGAGCGGTGGTGGAGTTGATTAGTAATTGTGTCATTTTCAAACATAGTATTACCTCACTTAAACTTTGTATGTTCCCATATCATCAGCAATAATCACGCGTCCGGCGAATTCCTTGCCTGCGCCGGTGGTTAAGCCGACCTTGTTGAATGCGAAGGTGACGGTGGCCGTGGCCTTGACCGCGACGCCCATCACCTCACCAGTGTCGGTGTTGATCCCGGATGGCATGTCGACTGCGATCACGACCGCGTCAGTAGCGTTGATCGCCTCAATTGCAGCGGCATAGTTACCTGTAATTTCCCGGTCGATCCCAATCCCAAACATGGCGTCGACAATCAAGGTGGCGTCACGCAGAATCGTCAGGTCAGTCGTTTGCGGAATTTGGTAGTATTGGCAGATCTTGTCTTGGACCTTGTGCTCATCAGACGCGTGGTCCGGATTACCGACGTTTAAGATCGTGACTTTGACACCTGCGATGTGGAGGAGGCGGGCAATGTCGAGTCCGTCACCGCCGTTATTTCCGCTCCCGGCGACCACAACCACGTGCTTTAATGCGATCGGGTAGCCGTTCAGAATTTCGTCTCTCACCGCCAGTGAAGCCCGTTCCATCAAGACCAGGGATGGAACCCCAATCGTGTTGATGGTGTACGAGTCGTAGTGGCGCATTTCTTCTGCTGTGATTGCTTCTTGTTTCATTGATATGATCTCCTTGTTGAAGATAATTATAAAATACCACGCTTTGTAACATAATTGTTGTGTGACAACTTAATAAAAAATCGGTAAACTGGTTGTTGGAAATAAAAGGTGGTATAAAAATGGGCAAAAAAGATAAGTATGATGTTCAGAAATTTACCGGAATCCCTGTCGAACCTGACGCGGATGGTAAGTATCAATTAAAGTTTGACCAAAACGGGGATGCAAAGGTGCACACTTGGCGGACGGGTAAGCACACCAAGGGCAAGTTCACCGCTCCTGGCCAATTGATGCTGACGGAAAATAACCTGACAGTCGTGATCTTGGCTGCCGAACCAATGGCCTTTAAGGACCGTCACAGCGAAACGCCTCTGCAACGCTTCTTGACCGTGACCGTCGACGATGATGTTTTACAACAAGGCCTCGCTGAATTAAAAAAATAAAATAAGGGTGGTACGACCAATCTCGCGCCACCCTTGTTTTATTCTAAGACTTCCTGCAAGACGAGCGCATGGTTGTGAGCTGTGTCTTTTGCGCCATATAAGAGTATGATGGGCCTATCAGGATTGGCTTTGACCACGTCCTTGAGTTCATCGAGGGCAGGGTTAGTTTTCAATTCTTCACGATAGCGGTCCCGGAACTCCGCATACTTGGCGGGATCATGAGCAAACCACTTCCGCAGTTCGGTAGTGGGGGCAACGTCTTTCATCCAGTAATCGAGGTGGGCGCTGGCCTTTGAGACTCCGCGGGGCCACACTCTGTCGACTAAGATCCGGACCCCGTTTAAATCGGCCGGTTTAGCGTAGATTCTGTCAATTTTAATCATTTTTAACACCACACTTTTTATAAGCATAGAACAAATTTTATCTATTTCAACTGAGGAGGAATTACATGGCACTCACATACCAACAATTATTGACCGCTGTACCACTGGTTTTGCGTGCGGGAAATGTACCAAATATCGTCGGGGAGGCCGGGATCGGTAAGTCAGCGCTCGTGCAAGAAATCGCCAAAAAAGAAGGAGCAAAGTTATTCACCACGGTGGTCAGCTTGAGTGAAAAGGGTGACCTGGCAATCCCGGTGCCACCTCTGACCAGCGATTCTTTCGTGGAAACGAAGAATTACGGGCGGCTCGCTAACGTCCAATTTGGGTACTCACAAACCCTGGTCGATATCATCAAGACCGCCGAAGAAAACCCAGACCAAAGCATCATCTGGTTCCTGGACGAATTCAACCGGGGAACCCAGGCCGTGCAAAGCGAACTGATGAACCTGGTTCTACAGCGCCAAATCAACAGTATCCAGTTGCCTGACACGGTCAAGATTATCATCGCGGAAAACCCTGATAGCTCCATGACCGGCTTTGAAGACACTGATTACGACGTTACGGCCGGGGATGACGCAATCCGTGACCGGACTGTCCGCATGGTGATGGAGACATCGGCTGCTGAATGGCTGGAATGGGCCAAGAACCGGCAACCACAAATCAACCCGCTCGTGATTGACTACCTGACGAAGCACCCCGAATGTTTGTCGATGAAGTCACAGGGTGCAGATGATCTCCACCCAACTCCCCGGGCATGGGAACGTGTCGCCACTAACTTCGACCAATTAGAAGGTGTGCCAAAGACTCTGCGCCGTGAACTGGTGGCTGAATTGGCCTGTGGTGACCTCGGAATGGAAGTCGGAACGTCATTTGCGGAATTTTTTAACACTTCTGGAAGCGAATCTGATATCGAAGCAATTTTGTCGTCCGATGACCCAATCGCTACTTTCCAGGAGTTTGACGAAGCTAGCAAGGTAATCGCACTCCAAGATTGGCTTAAAAATGACCACGAATTACTGGACGATGCCAAAAACGCCAAACTCTTCCATGACCTGCTCAAGGAAGTTCAGCCAGATGGTCAAATGGCAGTCGCAATCACCATCAGTGGCCTGCCTGCCCTGGAGAGAATGTACAATAACGACGCTGAAGAAGTAGTCGCACTGTACAACTACTTGGCAGTTATCGCCACCCGCGGGGACCAGAAATAATGGCCAATCAACAAGCGCGACTGTCCTACCTGGTCTCCCAAATCCTGCGTGAGAAGCGTTTCTTGGGTGAAATCCTGCTCTTCTTGCCCCGCAAGTTTGATACAGAATTTGAGGCAGCGACTGGTCTTGTATGGGTCGACAACGAGATTTGCCTCAAAATCAACCCGAACGAATTCGCCAAGCTCCGTGATGACGACGCGATACTCCTCTTGGAACATAACGCCCTCCACATTGCGTGGCGCCACCCGCTCCGCTATGATGACCACCCCGATCAGGACTTGGTCAACATTGCCACCGACGTCGCAGTCAACCAGGGATTATCAGAGGATGCGCCTGGGACTTTCTCGCTGGAATGGGCGGAACGATACATTGACGCAGATTTCAAGGAGTTCCAGGACTCACAGGTTTACCTGAATATCTTGGAAAACCTGTCAGGCGAGGAAAAGCAGAAGTTACGTTCCACGATGGCCAAGCAGGGTGACGGCAAGGCTAAAAACCAGCCGGCGCATGAATCTCACGACCAATGGCAATCTTCTGCCAAGGCTCAGCGGAATTCGCGGATCCGGCAGATGAGCTTCCAGAAGTTGATCTACAACGCCACTAAGAGCACACCATACAAAGACCGGGGGACAATTCCTGGCAGCAGTGTGAGCGGTGTGAGTGCAAATTCTGGCGGTACTACTGAGATGTGGAAACTCTTGCTTCGGCGGGAAATGGGCAAGATCGCTCGGGGGCAACGTGACACTCACGCCCGTTTTAATCGCCGTCAACCAATGCGGATGGACCTGCCAGGGAAAGTCGCACGTCTGGTTCCAGAAATCACCATCTTCGTCGACAATTCCGGTTCGATCACCGAAGACGAGTTGGGGACGACACTGACACACATTAGTGAAATGAACCGTATGCTCAAGATCCCGTTGACGATTTACTCCTTTGACGCCGCCGTCCATGAACAAGGGCAAAAGGTCAAGCCGGGTGCACGGATTAAATATGAGCGTATCGGTGGCGGTGGTACCAGCTTCCAGGCCGTATTTGATTTCATGCAAGACCAAAAAATATCAAAGCGCTCACTGGTCGTCATCATCACAGACGGCTGGGGCGAAAGAAAAATTACCGATCACAACTACAATAATGTTTACTGGCTCCTGACAAACCGCGCCGATCAACTCTCGGTAGATGCACCAGGCAGCCACGTCTTTGAACTGAAAGGAGATTATTAATGACACAGCACTTATTAAATCCAATGATGCTCAAACGTGCGATTATCCGTGACGAACAGTATCTTCACGCCGTCGCCATTTTGAACCAAAGCTGGAGTCTTCTTGACGACATGGGAAGTATCCAATTTCTGCACGACCGCGATATAATTTTTGCCCGCGCGCTCCAAAAAGCAGGGCTGATCAAAGGAAAGTACGACCTATTTGACTACAAGCAAGTCAGCGAAATGATCCAAAAGAACCCCTCATGGTACTCCGGTAGTAGCGGGATGGAACTGCTGCGCCCATTCCAAGAGGATTAAAATCATTTGGCCGATCTCCTAAAGATAGTATAATTAAGACAGAGATTCTTGAAGGAGGAATTTAACGTGGCAATTAACAAAGATTTGATCAAAGATGATTTGTACGAAGCTGTCAACGGTGAATGGATCAAGGACGCCAAGATCCCTGACGATAAGCCTGCAACCGGTGGGTTTAACGACCTCGTTGACGATATTGATAAGCAAATGATGGCCGACTTTTCAGCATTTGCGGAAGGAAAGGAACACAAAGACGACGGTAAGTTTAACGAAATGATTAAGCTCTACCGTGTCGCACGTGACTTTGACCACCGCAAGCAAGTCGGTCCCGCACCACTGAAGAAGGTCTTGGATGACGTCGAAGCGGTAAACTCATATTCCGACTTCCAAGCACGCTGGTATGACTGGATTATGGCCGGGATTCCATCTCCCGTCGCATTTGATATCGATGCCGATATGAAAAACGCGACAGTTTACGCGCTCTTCCTCGGTGCTCCGTCACTTATTTTGCCAGATAAGTCCTATTACCAAGATGACAAGAAGGACCAACACGACCAACTACTCCAACTCTGGACAGATATGGTCGCTGCACTGCTGGACAAGCTCGGTTACGACAAAGCAACTGCTGATAAGCTGATCGCAGACGCCAAGGCCTTTGATGCGCTGCTTGCTCCAAACGTTAAGTCTGCCGAAGAATCTGCGGACTACAGTAAGATGTACAACCCACGGACCGTTGCCGAAGTGGCAGAATCCACCGACCAAATTGACCTGGCAAGTGTGATCAAGCAATTAGTTGACGCTACTCCAGACAAGGTGATTGTTATGGAACCCGCATACCTGAAAGCACTCGACGGTATTTTGAAGGGCCACTTTGACCTCTTTAAGGCATGGGTAACAATCAACACAATCCGCGACAACGCCAGCTACCTCGATGACGAAACCCGTGAAATCAACGGTCGTTACAGCCGTGCGCTTTCTGGTCGGAAGAAGCCCGTTAGCCAAGAAAAGTTTGCCTACTACTTGGCCCGCGACATCTTCAGCCAAGTTGCCGGTGACTACTACGGTAAGAAGTACTTCGGCCCCGAAGCCAAGGCCAACGTACACCACATGGTTGAACAAATGATCAAGGTATACAAGGACCGCCTTTCCAATAACACCTGGCTCAGTCAAGCCACACGCGACAAGGCAGTTCTCAAACTCGAAAAACTCGGCATCCAAGTTGGTTACCCAGACAATATTCCAGCATTGTATGACCAATTCAAAGTCGATGAATCTGCTTCCTTGATTGATAACCTAATGCAAATTAACATCGTCGCAAATAAGGAAATGTTCGGTCGCTGGAACAATCCGGTGGACCGGATGCGGTGGGAAATGAGCGCTGCTACTGTCAACGCATACTACCACCCATTCAAGAATATTATCGTCTTCCCAGCCGCTATCCTGCAGGCTCCATTCTACTCACTGAAGCAAAACTCTAGTCAAAACTACGGGGGAATCGGTGCAGTTATCGCTCACGAAATTTCTCACGCCTTTGACAACAACGGTGCGCTTTTTGATGAATACGGTAACCTCAACAACTGGTGGACCAAGGAAGATTCTGACCACTTCAAGAAGTTGGCCCAAAAGATGATTGAAGAGTTCGATGGTTTGCCAATTGCCGGTCAAGAAGTAAATGGTAAGTTGACCGTCTCTGAAAATATCGCTGATGGTGGGGGACTCTCATGTGCTCTGGAAGCTGCCAAGTTAGAAGACGACTTCAATGCCGAAGACTTCTTCATTAACTGGGCAACAGTTTGGCGCATGAAGGCCACGGAACAATACCAACAATTACTGCTTTCCATCGACGTGCACGCACCACAAAAGCTCCGTGCTAACGTTCAAGTACAAAACCTCGCTGACTTCTACACCGCCTTTGACATCAAGCCTGGCGATAAGATGTACAAGGCTCCAGAAGACCGCGTGAATATTTGGTAAAAGAAAAACCAGGCACTGCCCTGGTTTTTTATGTAGAAAAGGGTGATTTTGATGAGTGAAATTCGAGTAATTAGGGGCGATATCACGACTTTTGACGGGGATGCGATCGTCAACGCTGCCAATACGACTTTGATGGGTGGAGGTGGAGTTGATGGTGCAATCCACCGCGCTGCCGGACCTGCACTTTATGCGGCCTGTGAAAAATTCGGTGGTTGTCCAACAGGGGAGGCACGGCTCACGAGTGGCTTCAACCTGCCTGCCAAATACATCATCCATACTCCGGGACCCATCTGGAATGGCGGTAACTACGACGAGGACATGCTGCTGGCAAATTCCTACCGCAACAGCCTCGAGTTAGCTGAGGAATACCATTGCCGGACCGTTGCTTTTCCATCAATCAGTACCGGCGTCTATGGATTTCCAATTGATCGTGCGGCCAAAATTGCGATCACTACTATCCGTGAATTTCTCCAAATGGCCAACTACATCGAAACGGTGACGATGGTCTGCTTCGACCCTACCACTGAACAAGCCTATAAAAATGCCCTCTAACGCGAAAAAGGACGCGAGATGAAAACTCGCGTCCTTTTTGATTTGGATTTAGAAAATGGCAGTGATACCAGTAACTAACCCGAAGATAATACCAGGGAAGTTGGCAATGATAACAGGCCAGTCCTTCTTGTCAGGCTTTACCCAACCATAGATAACCCATAATGTGGCGTTAACCGCAGCACACAATGGTTGAACAGGTGAAACTGGATGACCAGAAAAGTTTGACATGATTTGGCCGATGTATGAGAAGTACATAACCAAACATGCGATAGTAGCGATATTACCAGTAACGAGACGAACCCGTTGCTTAAGTGTTGGTTTTTGACTATCCATAATAAATAAGTCCTTTCAAATAAATGCAAAGTTTGTGCAAATTAGCGCAATAACCCACTTTCAACACTATAATATATCTATAATTTTTTTATGTCAACCGGTTGACATTTTGTATAGTAAGCGCTATCATAAATATCGTTAACAAAGTAACAAATTTGGCCTATAATTTATAAAAAAACTAGAAAGAAGAGAGCGTATTATGGCACATCTTTCATTTGACTCACATGGATTAAAGCAATTTGTTAATGACAACGAACTTGGCGAAATGCAAGCAATGGTTAAGGCTGCTGACGACCAACTCCGTAACGGAACTGGTGCTGGTGCAGACTTCCGCGATTGGTTGCACTTGCCAACTGAGTATGACAAGGAAGAATTTGACCGCATCAAGAAGGCTGCGAAGAAGATTCAATCTGACTCAGACTTCCTGGTTGTGATCGGTATCGGTGGTTCTTACCTCGGTGCACAAATGGCAATTGACTTCTTGCACAACACCTTCTACCAAGCTCAAAGCGCAGAAGACCGCAAGTACCCATTTGTTCTCTTTGCAGGTAACTCACTGAGCTCTACTTACGTTCACGACCTGCTCCAATTGATCGGCGACCACGACTTCTCAGTTAATGTTGTATCCAAGTCTGGTACTACTACCGAACCATCAATTGCTTTCCGGATCTTCAAGAAGAAGTTAATCGAAAAGTATGGTTTGGAAGAAGCTAACAAGCGGATCTACGCTACTACTGATAAGGCGCGCGGTGCACTGAAGACCGAAGCGGATGCTAATGGTTACGAAACCTTCGTTATTCCAGATGGTGTCGGTGGTCGTTACTCAGTTCTTTGCCCAGTTGGTCTCTTGCCAATCGCAGCTTCTGGCGCTGACATCGATAAGTTGATGGAAGGTGCTGCACAAGCTGAAAAGGATTACGTAGACGCTGACCTTACAAAGAACGAAGCTTACCAATATGCTGCATACCGTAACATACTTTACCGCAAGGGTTACGAAACTGAATTGCTGGAAAACTACGAACCAAACATGCGGATGTTCGCTGAATGGTGGAAGCAATTAGCCGGCGAATCAGAGGGTAAGGATCAAAAGGGTATTTACCCATCAAGCGCTAACTTCACAACTGACCTCCACTCACTTGGTCAATACATCCAAGAAGGTCGCCGTTTCTTGATGGAAACTGTTGTTAAGTTGGACAAGCCAAACTTCGACGTTGAAATTCCTGCCGAAGAAGACAACCTTGACGGACTCCAATACCTTGAAGGCAAGACCATGGACTTCGCCAACACTAAGGCATACGAAGCCGTTGTCGCTGCCCACACTGCTGGTGGTGTTCCAGTTATGACTGTACACATCCCAGAAGAAAATGAATACACACTGGGTTACCTGATTTACTTCTTTGAAGTGGCAATCGCTATCTCTGGTTACTTGAACGGTATCAACCCATTCAACCAACCAGGTGTTGAAGCTTACAAGACTAACATGTTTGGCCTTCTTGGTAAGCCTGGCTACGAAGAAATCGGTAAGAAACTCCGTGAAGATATGGAAAAGAACAACTAATTGTTAATTAAGCTAGGGGGTACCTATTATGTTATTAGGAAGTATTGAAGCTGGTGGGACCAAGTTCGTTTGTGCTGTAGGTAACATCAACTACCAAATTCAAGATTCAATTCACATTCCAACTACCACTCCTGAAGAAACTATTCAAAAATGTATTGAATGGTTCGACCAATACAAGGACCAACTTTCCGCAATTGGTATCGCTTCATTTGGCCCAATCGAAATCCGTAAGAGCTCACCTAAGTACGGTTACATCACCAACACACCAAAGCCAGGTTGGTCAGACACGGACTTCATCGGACCATTCAAGAAGCACTTCAATATTCCAATTGCATGGACCACTGACGTAAACGGTTCTGCTTACGGTGAATACGTATTGTCGACTCTCTTCAACAAGCGTATCAACTCCCTGGTTTACTACACCATTGGTACCGGTTGTGGTGCCGGTGCTGTTATCGACGGCAAGTTCGTCGGTGAATTAGGCCACCCAGAAATGGGTCACATTCGGCTGAAGCGTCACCCAGATGACCTCGACTTTAAGGGTATCTGTCCTTTCCATGGTGACTGTTTGGAAGGGTTGGTAAGTGGTCCAACCTTTGAAGCACGTACAGGCAAGAAGGGAAAGGATGTTCCATTGACAGACCACACTTGGGACATCATGGCTTACTACGTTGCTCAAGCAGCCGTTGACTGTACACTGATGTTCCGCCCAGGCCAAATCATCTTTGGTGGTGGGGTTGTCAGTGAAGAATTCTTGAAGAAGGTTCGTGCCGAATTCAAGAAGTTACTCAACGATTATGTAGAAGTTGGGGATGTTGATGAATACATCACGATGCCATTAGCTAAGAATAATGGTTCTGCTACTATCGGTGACTTTGCCTTGGCATTAAAGGCTGCCACTGAATAATTTATAGACGTTTTAAGGAGAGATTATAGTAATGAATGAAAGTAAATTTATCCGGGTTTTAAGCATTGTTGCAAGTATTATCGCTGTTTGTATGTACGTTTCATACATTCCGCAAATTCAAAACAACTTGAACGGAGCGTACTGTGCACCACTTCAACCATTCGTAGCTGGTGTTAACTGTACTCTTTGGTCAATTTACGCATACTTCAAGAAGGAACGTGACTGGGCCATCTTCGTAGCTAATTTCCCAGGTGTTATCTTTGGTTTCATTACTTTCTTTACTGCCTTGCACTAATGCGAGAAGTAAATTTGGTATTTGAGAGAGACTAAATTTTAATAATAATCATCTAATCATCAACATTTCTAATTACATATGTACTACCATGTTCGGACTTCTCCGAGCGATCTTTCTCGCAATTGATTTAATTACGTCTATCTTCGCCCACATGATAGTTAAAAATAAAACTCCCTTGGCTGAAAGGTCAGGGGAGTTTTATTAATATTTATGCATAAAAGACACCAAAAATTTTAATATTATGCATAAATTGTTAGACTTATTCAAAATAACGGTATATACTATCTCTAATATTTGAGATCGGAGGAATATATATGGACAGTTCGAAGTTAAGCAAAACCTACCAAACACCAGCGCCTAATATCTTGGCTGATGTTTGTGCACTCGCTGCGAAGATGGACGACGTAATTGACTTGTCAGTTGGTGATCCTAATCTGACCACTCCGGCAGCGATTATCGACGCAGCGTTTGCTAAGGCTAAGGATGGTGCGACTCACTACACTGCTGCGATGGGGATGCCCGCACTGCGCGAGGCAATCTGTGACTACTATTTCGACCAATACCAGTTGAAATATCAACCGGAACAAGTGATGGTGACGGTCGGTGCCGAACATGCACTTTTCTTAGCATTCCAAGCAATTTTGGATCCCGGGGATGAAGTGATTATTCCCGAACCATGTTTCTCACCCTACGTCAGCCAAGTTAAGATGGCACAGGGTGTTCCGGTGATTGTCGATGGTAAGCCAGAAGACGGATTCAAGATCGACGCGGACGAAATCGCCAAGAAAGTTACCGCAAAGACCAAGGCAATCGCAATCAACACGCCAAACAACCCTTCCGGTAACGTGATGACCGAAGATGAAGCTAAGGCACTCGCTGACCTGGCGAAGGAAAAGGACCTGTTGATCTTTAGTGACGAAATTTACGCCGACTACCTGATGCCGGGGCAAGTGTTCACACCGATCGCCAAATTCGCCCCAGAACACGTTGCGATCGTCTCTGGGATGTCTAAGAACTTCGCAATGACCGGTTGGAGACTCGGATACATTATGGGCCCAGAATGGCTTATCGGGGCTGTGGGGGCCGTGAACGATTCGGTGACCTTTGCTGCTCCATCAATTTCACAAGAAGCGGGACTGTACGCACTCAAACACCACGACGAGCTGGTAGCTCCAATTATCAAGACCTTCCAAGAACGGCTGGAATATCTCCAAACTGAGCTGCCAAAGATCGACTGGCTCGATGTCAGCCCGGTCCAAGGTAGTATCTACGTATTCGCGGATATCCGGGCGACGGGGATGAAGTCAGTGGAATTCGCTGATCAACTGCTGAAAAAGGCGGGAATCCTGGTCGTGCCAGGGCTTGCCTTTGGTGAATGTGGCGAAGGGTTTGTCCGGATCGCGGCGACCCAGCCATTGGAAACACTCAAAAAAGCCGTCGCAAAGCTCAAGCAGATTACGTGGTAGGAGGATTATCATGAAGATATTATTATATTCCTTGCTCGAACCTGAAAAACCATACATTAAGGAATGGTCCGATAAGACGGGCGTAGAAGTCACTTGCGTCGATGAGATGCTGACAAAGGACACGGTCGACATGGCGAAGGGTTATGACGGGATCGTCTTCCAGCAGACCCAAGATTTAGAGCCGGTCGTGTACGAAAAACTCCATGAGTACGGTATCAAGCAATTGACGGCCCGGATGGTAGGTTTCGACATGATCGACCTCGCTTTGGCAAAGAAATACGGCCTGACAGTGACCAATGTGCCTGCGTATTCACCACGGGCAATCGCTGAAATGGGGCTGACCCAAGCGCTGCGTCTCGTCCGCAAGCTCGGCTACTTCGACCAACGAATGGATAATTTGGATTTCACCTGGCCAGGCTTGGAAAGTACTGAAATCTACAACCTGACAGTCGGAATTATCGGTGCTGGACACATCGGTGGGGCCACGGCTCAACTGTATTCCGCACTCGGCGCCAAGGTGATTGCGACCGACCCAATTCACCGTGTGGAACTTAGTCCGTACCTGGAATACACCGACCTTGACACGGTACTGAAGACGGCCGATATTGTGACCTTGCACACGCCACTGAATGAATCAACGGCCAACCTGATCGACAAGGAAGCCTTTAAGAAGATGAAGGACACTGCCTACCTTATCAACGTCGCACGGGGCGGAATCGTTAATACAGATGACTTGATCGCTGCCCTGCAAAACCACGAAATCGCTGGGGCTGCACTCGATACACTGGCCAGTGAAGGTCAATTCTTCGAGAAAAAGGTGACACCAGAAGAACTTCCGGAAGACTACAAGATTCTGCGCGCAATGCCTAACGTTTTAATTTCACCACACAACGCATTCTTCACCAACACTGCGGTCCGCAATATGGTGGGGATGGCACTCGATGACGCTGTCGCAATTATTAACGGCAAGCGCCCACAATTTGAAGTTTACGGATAGTGTGTTTCACGTGAAACAAAAAATGCCATTTGAGATGTTTCTCAAATGGCATTTTGCTTATTGCAAGCTATTTGCGTATTCAGTTTCTTGTGCGATTACCCGTTCACGTTCCTTCTTGTTGTACCAAGGAGAGATGGTGAATGCGAGGACGTCATTAATCAGGTAGATTGAACTGTTGACGGCCATAGCGAGGGTTGCGGATCCTTGGCGGTATGAAACAAACCAGAGAACGATTTGTGCCAGACCGGATGCCAACCACCAGAAGTATTGGTTGTTGAAACGCAGGAAGCAGATCACACCGGCAGTCAGGCTGATGGCAAAACTAATTGCATCAATCCATGGACGTGGGTCGTCGGTGAAGGTACCAATCAAGTAACCTGACACGAGGTAGACGATCCCGGTTGCGACAATCGCTACACACCAACTCTTGGCAGTAAATTGGCGGATCTTGGATGCCATGTTGACGTTCCAGTTAGCTGACAAGAGGACGGGGATGTCGAGGGTGATCACGTAGGCAATTTGTTCCGCGATACTCAGGTAGTTCTTGGCGTTGAAACCAACGATGATGAAACAAATTGCGGACAGGATACCGAGGACACCGTTGACAGACTTGGCGGCGTTGATGGCGAGCACACAGAGCACACCGAGCGTGGTACCGATGAATGTGATGACGGTAATCCAGGTGATTGGATTGTTAGCCAGCGTCATCACTTGGCAACCTAAACTAAAGAAGAACAGGTAGTAATTTTGTTGTGGCCAACCCTTTAATTGGTGACCAAGGAATTTAATATAATTTGTTAACATAAATGCGACCCCAATATATAGTGATTTGGAGGTCTATAGCGCTATAAACACAACATATAGTATTGTACGGACCTAAAAAGCCAAATGCAAGCACAATATCTTGTGGCAGTTTGACGAATAAACGTAAAAATTTGCGCCATTTCGTCACTGGAAGCGCTTTTGTTCACGAGTAAAATTTTTTCTTTTTAAGATAATTCGATCTTTTGGATGGTGACCTCGTAAGAAGCCTGAGGTGCCTCTACAGTAACGGTTGCGCCCTCTGATTGGTGCATGATTGCCCGGCCGAGAGGGGAGTCGAAGGAAACTTTTTGCTTGGCGATGTCGGCTTCTTGCTTTCCGACGATCTCGTATGTCGTTACGTCCTCATCATCTTCAAAACGGAGAGTGACCTTAGTGCCGAGGTCGACCTCGTTTGCAGATTCCGGCGTCACAATTTCGGAGTACTGGAGCTGCTTGTTGAGCCAGCGCAACCGACTTTCCAAGTGGCGGAGTTCCCGTTTGGCAGTGCTGTACTCTGTGTTTTCTGACAAGTCACCCAGCGCACGGGCAGCCTTGAGTTGTTCAATCTTTGCTGGTCGTTGGGCCTGCAACTTAGCTATTTCGTCTTCAATTTCCTTGTAACCACTCTTAGTCATCTTCTGGAAATAGACATTTTTCATCGCTTCAATAATCTTCTTTTTCTGCATTCCGCATCCCTCTTTTATATTTATGCCTTAATTATGATATGATAGTAGGGTAATTTCAATTATACAGAGGAGTATATGAAAATGAACGAACAAGATAGTATCAAAAAGTTTCTTGCTTCGTCCACGTACAATCAGCTATCTGCTAATCAACAAAAGCATGCCCAAGATATCTTGAGCAGTTTCATGAAGCACATGATGGAAGAACAGCACCTAGCCGACACCGCGTGGACGCCCCAAGCGGTGAAGGATGTAATGGTTGGTGAATTTATCGCCGACCCAGCACTCACCAATCAATACGGGATCGCGGTCGCCCCTGTTTTGAAGGCCTACCTGACATTTAAGAAGGCTGACAATTTAGACGAATTGACAGCAGCCATCGACGAACAACGGTCAGCTATGAACGAATGTCGTAAGGCACACAAGACCCTTGCACAATTAAACGGTGACGCTCCTGCAACTAGTTCTGCTGTCAAGGTTTCTGAAAACAAGGTCGTTGAACAAAAGGCAGAAGTGGAAGAAACTGTTGCACCTCGCAAGGAAGTTAAGCCACTTTCCGACTCTGAATTAAAGGCGTTCATCGAAAAGGCAACTAGTGCTGTTGATACTGAAGCCGAATTCAAGAACTCCGAGCTCGACGCAAAGAGCCAAAAGTACCTGATCTCTGAATTCATCACTTTGATGGTTTCAGAATACAAGGATTACCCAAATGGCTGGGAATTCAACGACTTACAAACTGTCCTGGGTATGATGATGCCACTTGATCCAGATATCAAGCCGGACCAAATTCTCAACATCGTGCCAACTGCTCAAGCTCTGTTTGACTACCTCAAGCGGACTGAACAAATCGACATGGAACAATACCGCACTGCGCTTAAGGCCATCGCCAACATGCAAGCATCAGAAGAAGTCTTGGCAGGTATGAGCCGTGCTGACCGTGAAAACCAACTGATGACTTCATTCGTTCGTAGTCACGGTATCGAACCCGAAGACGTGAAGGGTGCAGAAAACTGGATGGACGAACACAAACAAGAAGTGGTCGATTTCATGCGCGAACTCTTACACCCATGGCGCCGTTACGATCAAGCCCAAGCTGCCAAGCGCACAAGTGGTAGTGTGACTAAGCACCGCGCTCCTAAGGGTATTAAGTTTAGAAAAAAGGCACGTGCTAAGAAGCGCCACAAGAAGTAGGAGGAAATTGCGATGAGTGTTGAAATTCCGCAAAGTATGGACGATGTCGTAATGCAGGTTGCACAACGCAAACTACACGGTGAAGACGTCACTGAAGATGAAGTTATCAAAAATGCGGTCCGCGACATTCTGCAAGCTTTTTTCGACGAAGCCTTAGAAGGTCACTATGACGACGTGAAGTGGGACGGGGATAAGCTCCGAGTTACCGACTTCATGGGCGAACTGGTGGGTACGATTAGCCCAGCCGGTGAGAGCTTTGTCGCTGACTTTCGCAAAAATGCTGACGACTTGACCATGCGCCTGGAAGAACAAACTGCCAAGCTAATCGGCGGTCGTTAATCAAAAATCTCGTTTCACGTGAAACGAGATTTTTTTTGATTTTATGCTTGCATTTCATCTGGCCATCCTTTATCATAATCTCAAATAAATTAGAAAACGCTGAGAAAAGATGAGTAACATTTCGACGGACTTTACAGAGAGTCGTGATTGGTGAGAAGCGGTGGTACCAAGAAATGCGAAGATGGTCTTGGAGCAAATGAGAGTTGCGAGCCTCTGGTAAGCGACTCACGGGTGGCGCCCGGTACAGCGCTTGAGTCTACCGTTTAGGTGTACTCATTGAGGGTAAGGTTGCGAGACTTTACCGAATCAGGGTGGTAACACGCTAACTTTTAAAGAGTTTGACGTCCCGAAAAGCTAGGAGAGAGCTTTTTCGGGGCGTTTTTTATTTGTCCCACTATCACTCATCAAGAAAGGAAGTATTTATTATGGCAAAAGTAGAAAGTTTTACATTAGATCACACGAAGGTATTGGCACCATACGTCCGCTTGATTGCGGTGGAAGAAGGGGCAAAGGGCGACAAGATTTCTAACTACGATTTGCGCCTGGTCCAACCAAACGAAAACGCGATTCCAACGGCCGGATTGCACACGATCGAACACTTGCTGGCAGGGTTGCTCCGTGATCGCTTAGAAGGTGTGATTGACTGTTCTCCATTTGGCTGCCGGACCGGATTCCACCTCATCACCTGGGGCGAACACACCACCACAGAGATCGCCAAGGCACTGAAGGAATCACTGGAAGAAATTGCCTACAAGATCGAATGGAAAGACGTCCAAGGCACGACGATCGAATCCTGCGGGAACTACCGCGACCACTCACTCTTTTCCGCAAAGGAATGGTCTAAGAAGATTCTCGACGAAGGAATTTCCGACAAGCCATTCGAACGCCACGTGGTTGAATAGGGAGGATGCGTATGAAGAAAAAGGGGAAGATTTTATGTTGGATCGTCGGCATCGTGATTGTGATCGCTGCCGGATTCGGATTGAAAAATGTTGCCAGTGGGGGGACCTCTGCTAAAGGTACGATCACATTAGGGACAGTTGGTACTGACGAACAAATTTGGGATCACATCGCCAAATCCAAGGAAGCGAAGGCGGCTGGAATCAAACTCCGCGTCAAGGGCTTCAGTGACCCCGTCGCATTGAATAAGGCCACTGCAGAAGGGCAAGTTGACGTTAACGCCTTCCAATCTTGGTCATACCTGCAAGCCTACAACAAGGACAACAAGAATGAGCAAATTGCGGCGCTTGGGACAACTTACTTGGAACCCATGGGTATTTACTCCGACCGCTACAAGAAGATCAGCGACGTTCCTGATGGTGCTACTGTAGCGATTGCTAACAACCCAGCCAACACGTCACGTGGCCTTAAGCTCTTGCAAAGTGCTGGTTTGATCACGCTGAAGAAGAACTTTGGCGCAACCAGTGGTACTGAAGGTATTGCATCTAATCCAAAGCACCTGCAATTCAAGGAAATCGATGATACGACTGGTCCACGGGTTCTGAAGACCACTGATCTGGTATTGATTGGGAACACCATCGCCTTAACCGGTCACCTGAACGTGCTGACTGATTCCATCTACCACGAAAAGATTGACCAAAGCACTAAGGACAATATCAATGTTCTCGCCACCGCAAAGAAGAACGAAAACAACAAGACGTACAAGAAACTTGTTAAGCTTTACCACAATAAGAATATTCAAAAGTGGATTGCTAAGAAGTTCCAAGGCACAAAGGTTAACACCGAAAAGCCAATCAGTTACTTAGAAAAATAATAATACACAAAAATAAGGACCTGGCAGCGATTGCCAGGTCCTTATTTTTATTAGTTAGTGACTAATTAGTTTTTCTTGCGTTTGAGACCGAAAGCTAATCCCAGTGCGCCTAATCCCAGGAGTGAACCGAGTGCTACCATTGCAATGCTCTTTTGGTTACCAGATTGTGGCAACTTGGTCTGTTGAGCTTGCTTCGTTGCGGGGGCAGTAGCGGTGTTGTTTGCTACGGTTGCGCTAGTGCCACCTTCACCGTTGTTGGTGTTGCCAGCATTGCTATTACCTGCTCCAGCGTTAGTGTTTCCGTTGGCTGCACCGGAGTTGTCATTTTGGTAAACAAGATCAGTGCCAGGAATAGTGTCAACAGAGCTGTCAGGGTACTTGATCGTAGCAGTACCATCGTCACCAATTGTTACAGTGGTGTCATTAGGGAAGTTGCCTTGGTTAGCGTCATTCACTTTGTCCTTGACGGTATCCTTTTCACCATCAGAGAGGTTCGTTGTGTCGTCTACACCAGTCTTACCAGGTACGGTTGGTGTAATGTTGTCGGCGTTGGTGCCTCCATCGTGGACGTCACGGTCTGTATTGGAGCCTGAGTTGTCGTTTTGGTAAACGAGGTCAGTGCCAGGGATGGTGTCGATAGAGCCGTCAGGGTAGGTGATCGTGGCAGTACCATCGTCGCCGATCGT
>JAUMUE010000010.1:0-2091 GCA_030530845.1 Limosilactobacillus sp. | reverse complement strand
GTCAACTTGGTGGTGTCAGTAACACCAGTCTTGCCGGGAACTTTAGGAGTGATCTTGTCGGCATCGGTGGTCTTGTCGTTTTGGTAAACGAGGTCAGTACCAGGAATGGTATCAACAGATCCGTCAGGGTAGGTGATCGTGGCAGTACCATCGTCGCCGATCGTTACCGTGGTACCTTCAGGGAAGTTGTTCTTGTTGGCATCTTCAACCTTGCCCTTCACAGTATCCTTTTCGCCATCGGTAAGTTTAGTCGTATCGCCTACTTCGGTCCGATCTGGGATCTTTGGAGTGATTTTTTCAGCGTAGGTCTTTTCGTAGACGAGGTCAGTGCCGGGGATGGTGTCGATAGAGTCATCAGGGTAGGTGATGGTGGTAGTACCATCGTCGCTGATTGTTACCGTAGTACCTTCAGGGAAGTTGTTCTTATTGGCATCTTCAACCTTGCCCTTGACGGTATCCTTTTCGCCGTCAGTCAACTTGGTGGTGTCAGTAACACCAGTCTTGCCGGGGATGTTAGGCGTGATCTTATCTGCGTAAGTTTCGGTGATGGTGTAACTTACAGGCACGTCAGTCTTTACGGAGCCGTCACTGAAGGTGATCTTAGCGGTGGCGTCGTTGTAGGTACCTTTGTCTTGGTCGGTATTAGGAGTTGTGACCCATTCGACCTTGTCAACCTTACCGGTGTCGATACCTGTTACGTCGGTTGGCTTCAGGTCCGGAACCTTTTCACCTTTGACGTAGGTTTGGTTGTTCACGCCGGCATCCTTACCCGTGGATGTCGCAATGTCGGTAACCACGTAAGGAATCTGGATGGTGGTAGTTGAACCGTCCTTAAATGTTACAGTGGCTTCGGCGTTCTTTGGTGAGGCAGTCCCAACTGATGTGTCAGGACCATTGCCAGTGTAGGTAATTGAGGTTACGTTTTCGCTTTGGGTACCTGTCACTTGGTCATTACCAACAGTAGTAGGCTTGTCACCAACATTGTAGGTTTGTTGGTTAGCGGTCAGGTTAGAACGCTTTGCATCAGTGAAATCACTTGGCGTATTAGGGTTGAATTCCTTATTGATGTTTGGTGAAGCTGCCATGGCTTGTGGTGAAAATTGCGGTTGCGATGGAGAACCACTGTTACCAGAAATACCGGCAATACCACGGAATCCGGCAATGTTTTCGTTCTTGTTACGGAGGATGTAGATTTGAATACGAACGTAATTAGACTTGAAGTAGTCTTCGTCCATCCGGGTCGTAAAGTCGGCGGTTTCAGATGAGGATGGTTGGTTGGACTTGAAGTAAACATCATACAGAGAACCAGTTACATTACCGTTTGCATCTGAGGCTTGGTACTGCATCTTGATGTTAGATGCATCCATTCCATAAATACCGTAAACCCCAACTTGACGCCATTTCTGTGGATTTTCGTTGTAGTCCAGGAAGGTGTAACGATCTTGGATTCGGCCGTTGTTTGGATCAGTGTAGGTATCGTGACCCATGTAAGTCATGGTAGAAACACGGTTGTTGACACCGTAAATACTTTCCTTTGAAATAACTTCGATTTGTTGCTGAGGTGTACCTGCATGAGAATTATCAACGATTTGGTCGTCCGCCATCGCAGAGAAAGATGCGAAGTGGCCAACGTATGGTGCAGCAGTGCTTACACCCAGGAAGAATGTAGTCGACAATAATACAGAAGCTACACCAATACTCAACTTACGAAGAGCAAAGTGTGGTTTTTGCTTGGCGGCATATAATGATTTATTTAATCTTTTCGTCATATTTATCTCCCCTTAGAAAAAATATATAGCAAAAACATATTACCTGTTTTTATGTATTATATCACGCGGAAATGCTGGTGTATAACGGTTTGCTTGCTCTTGTAAAAGTTTCACTTACTACTAAATTTTTCCATGAATTTATTGATATATCACTAAATAAACATCAAAACAAAATGAGAGAAAAAGGTATTTAACACTTCCAATATTAGATGGGGTATCGAAAAATCGCTGTCGAAAAAATTTCCAAGCATAATAAAACTCCCCGTAAAATTTTGGCACTACACTTTCTGGTATTGGTGAAAACCAATGCCAGATTTTTTGT
>JAUMUE010000046.1 GCA_030530845.1 Limosilactobacillus sp. | reverse complement strand
TTGCTTAGTCTTTCAGTTAGGAAATTTGCCCATCATTACCGATTGACAAAGATCCGCTTTTTGTTTGGACTAATATTTATTTGAGAACCTTCTTCAAGAAGTCCTTAGCACGATCGCTAGTGGGGTTGGAGAAGAATTCGTCTGGTGCGGCTGCTTCTTGGATGTATCCGTCAGCCATGAACCAGATTTGGTCGGCAACTTCCTTGGCAAATCCCATTTCGTGTGTGACCACTACCATTGTCATGCCTGAGTCGGCGAGTTCTTGCATTACAGTGAGAACTTCATCAACCATTTCAGGATCCAATGCACTGGTAGGTTCGTCGAAAAGGATTACTTCGGGGTCCATTGCAAGGGAACGAGCGATAGCGACACGTTGCTTTTGACCACCAGAGAGGCTGTCAGGGTAGACGTTTGCCTTAGCTTCCAGACCAACCTTTTTGAGAAGTTCGAGTGCAGTCTTTTCAGCTTCTTCTTCGCTCACACCCTTGACCTTGATTGGCGCGATCTTGATGTTTTCGATCACGGTCATGTTAGGGAAGAGGTTGAAGCCTTGGAATACCATCCCCATCTTTTCACGCAACTCATCAAGTTCGTTTTCGGAAATGTGGGTGAGGTCCTTACCGTCAAATAATACTTTACCGTCAGTAGGTTTTTCTAAGAGGTTCAAACAACGAAGGAAGGTACTTTTACCTGCACCAGAGGGACCGATCACGCAGATCACTTGGCCCTTGTCGACTTCTTCGGAAATATCCTTGAGTACTTGGTTGCCGTTGTATTCCTTCTTGAGGTGTTGAATTTCAATCATTTTAGTGGGCATGTTTCATTCTCCCTTCGAAGTAGTTCATAATTCTTGTCAGAGTAAATGTCAGAACAAAGTAGATCATCATGGCAACGAACAGAGGCAATACACCCTTGTAAGTGTCAGATTGAACCAGTTGTGTTTGGTACATCAATTCACCAACACCGATTGTGGAAACAAGGGAACTATCCTTTAAGAGGGTGATAAATTCGTTCCCCAGTGCTGGCCAAATGTTGCGCATAGCTTGTGGCAAGATGACGTATTGGAAAGTTTGCTTCTTCGTCATACCCAAGCTCCGTGCGGCTTCAGTTTGACCAACTGGCAGTGATTGAATACCAGAACGGATAACTTCGGCGACGTACGCACCAGAGTTGACCGACACGGCAATAATACCAGCGACAATGGCAGGCAGTGATTGGATCACAGCACCAATACCGAAGTAGACAAACATGATTTGTACCAGCATTGGTGTGCCCCGGATGAATTCAATGTAGCAGATTGCGATACCGTGCAAGATCTTGCTGTCGGACAACCGCATCAGGGCAAGAAGTGTACCGAGGACAAAACCGATCACAACAGCGACAACAGTAATCAGAAGAGTGTATTCAACACCCTTTGCGAAGAGGTTCCAGTAAGATGCAACAGTGTTGGTCTTCTTGGAAGTTTCCATGTACTTAGCAGCTTGTGGAATCCACTTCTTGTTGATAGTGTTGTCAGCCTTTACTTTGGCAATGGTCTTATTAGCATCGAGTCTCAGAGAATCGGCACCTTTAGGGAATGCCATTGCAACACCAGTAGTTTGCATCTTCAACTTAGATGGGAATGCCATCAATCCAGGGTTGTTTGATACGAAGGCCTTAGCAGTAGCTTGGTCCATAAGCACACCGTCAACCTTGTGAGATTGAAGGGCGATCACTAATGAAGTCAACTTGGCCAAACCCTTTAAGTTAGCCTTGGAAACGTTATTCTTAACCATGTTGTATTGGAGACTACCTGTTTGAGCACCGAGGTTCTTGCCGGCAAAGTCTTTAGCTGACTTGTACTTGTTCTTGTCAGTCTTGTTGATTAAGAAGTAGTTGGTACCGGTGTAGTAAGGATCGGAGAAGTCAACGCTCTTCTTACGTTCATCAGTGGCATTCATACCAGCGATAACCACGTCGACCTTGTGAGTTTCTACCGCAACCAAGAGAGAGTCAAAGTCCATGTTCTTGATTACACATTTAACACCGAGATCTTTAGCAAACTTGCGGGCGAGGGACATTTCAAATCCTACATATTCAGTATCACCGTCAGACTTGGTGGTGAATTCATATGGAGGATAATCGGCACTTGTACCGACGACTAAGGTTCCTTTTTCCTTAATCTTCTTCAGTGAGTCATCAGTTGCTGTCACCGTACTGGAAGAACTAGAGTCTGTTGACGCCGCGAAGGCTTCCAGCGGAGCGATTACAACTGAAGCACACAGAATTAATAACATTACGATTGCTTTAATATGCTTCATAGTCTGTAACTCCTTCTCAATAGATCTTAGTTATCATTAACTTGTGGATAAATATACATCAAATTGTATTAATATGCAAGTATTTTTCGGAAAATAGTATATTTATGCAAAATACAGAATATTTTTAAGCTTTACGAAAAAATGCCTTCATTATATAAAGCGTAAAATGCATATTCCCAAAATTAATTATAAATCAGTTATTGACAGTGGGGTATGAATTAGGTACAATACTCTCATGGTGTTAGGCATACTACGGCCTAATTACGTGACTTTAAGCTCGGAGGGAGGGAATCAACATGTCAAAAACAGTCGTTCGTAAGAATGAATCTTTAGACGACGCTCTTCGACGCTTTAAACGCTCAGTTTCACGCAATGGAACTTTACAAGAATACCGCAAACGGGAATTCTACGAAAAGCCAAGTGTAAAACGCAAGTTGAAATCTGAAGCGGCACGGAAGCGCAAGAACAAGCGTGGTCGTCGTTAATAAAAATGATCACTCCTACCTATCCTTGGTGGGAGTTTTTTTAGGCTCTTTGTCAATCGGTAATGATGGGCAAATTTCCTAACTGAAAGACTAAGCAA
>JAUMUE010000009.1 GCA_030530845.1 Limosilactobacillus sp. | reverse complement strand
CTATTATTTAATAATAATAGTGCCTTTTTGTATTTTTGAGAGTTCATGCTTTAAAAAATTAAGTTTAAACCGGTTAGCCACTTTTAAATTCTATTTAGTAAACCGCTTAACTATTGGATATGCACACCATTGCCCCGATATTGTTCCATTCACCGAATTCTGATGATAAGGTTATACCAATGTTAGAAAATGATTAAAAGGAGTCGGTGTAAATGCAAAGCAAACGTTGGAAAACATTAGTGACCACCTGCGTTGCAATTATTGGTATTTTAGTTGGGTGGTTAATGGTCACACCGCAGAGAGCCTCTGCCGACCGCACATATACAATCGCGACGAACTTCACTTTTGCGCCATTCGCAATTCAAGATAGCAAGGGTGGTTACAACGGTAAGAACCCTGGTATCGAAATTGAAATGCTGAAGCAAATCGCCAAGCACGAAGGTTTTAAGTACACACTTAAGCCTATGAGTTTCAACGGTGACTTGCAAGCACTGGAAGGTGGCCAAGTCGATGCCGTGATGGCGGGGATGAGTGTTACTGACGAACGGAAGCAAAAGTTCGATTTCTCAGAATCATACTACATGGATGGTGTGGTAATGGCGGTTGCTAAGGACAGCAAGATTACGTCCATGAAGCAATTGAAGGGTAAGGTTGTTTCTGCCAAGCCTGGTACTAGTGCAGCCCTTTACCTGAAAGCCAACCAAAAGAAGTACGGGTACAAGATTCGTTACTTCGATTCATCTAACACCATGTGGAATGATGTGAAGACTGGTAACACCGCAGCTACTTTCGATGATGGCCCCGTGCTTCAATATGGTATCCGTACTGGAGTGCAATTGAAGGTTGTCACTAAGAAGCCAATCGATGCACAACCTATCGCAATTGGTTTCAAGAAGGGTGAAAACCAAGAATTACAAGCTAAGATCAACGACGGTATCAAGTGGATGAAGTCAACTGGTCGTCTCAAGGCAATCGTTGACAAGTACACTAAGAGCGCCGAAACTACGAAGACTTCTACTGCAAGTCGGACGATTCTCGGATTGATCAAGGCAAACAAGGACGCACTGCTCGGCGGTCTGTGGGTAACGATTGAGTTGACCGTTGTTGGTATCGTTCTTGCCATGATTTTCGGTCTCTTCTTAGGTATCTTGGGTGTAGTTGAAAGCAAGGTTGCCAACGCGATCTCCAGCACGATTATCTACATCTTCCGTGGTTTCCCAATGATCGTTTTGGCCTTCTTCATCTACATGGGTCTGCCAAACGTCATTGGTCACAAGATTCCGCTCTTTGTCGCCGGTGTTATCACGCTGATGCTTGACGAAGGTGCCTACATTGGTGCAATCGTTAAGGGTGGTTTCGACGCTGTTGACAAAGGACAGTGGGAAGCTGCACGGAGTCTTGGTTTACCTTACAGCAAGGCCCTCGTGAAGGTTATTGCTCCACAAGGTCTCAAGATCATGGTTCCATCACTGGTTAACCAATTCATCATCACGCTGAAGGATACTTCAATCCTGTCTGCAATTGGGGTCATGGAATTAACGCAAACCGGTACAGTTATCATTTCCCAAAACATGGAAGGGTTCAGAATGTGGCTGATCATCGGTACGATCTATGTTGTAATCATTACCCTGCTTACTTGGTTATCAAACTACATTCAAAAGAGGATGGTGTAATATGGATAAACAATACAAGGTACAAGTTAAAGACTTACACAAGAGCTACGGCACCAACGAAGTACTCTCCGGCGTTGATTTGAACGTTAAGCCAAAAGAAGTGGTCTGCATGATTGGTCCATCCGGTTCTGGTAAGAGTACATTCCTCCGTTGCTTAAACCGTTTGGAAACAACTAACAGTGGCCACGTCTACGTTGATGGTTACGATATTTCTGACCCAACAGTCGACATCAACCACGTCCGTGAAAACATTGGTATGGTGTTCCAGCACTTCAACCTTTTCCCTAACATGAACGTAATCGATAACGTGACACTGGCTCCGGTTCAATTAGGCAAGGCCGACAAGGCAACAGCCGAAAAGGACGCATTGCACTACCTCGAAATCGTTGGTCTGAAGGACAAGGCATACGCTGATCCGAAGACACTGTCTGGTGGTCAAAAGCAGCGTGTTGCCATCGCCCGTGCATTAGCGATGAAGCCTGATGTTATGTTGTTTGATGAACCTACTAGTGCATTGGACCCTGAAATGGTCGGTGACGTACTTTCTGTCATGAAGGACCTCGCTAAGGAAGGTATGACGATGATCGTCGTTACACACGAAATGGGCTTTGCCAAGCAAGTTGCTGATCGTGTGGTCTTCTTCCACGACGGCAAAATTCGTGAACAAGGTACTCCAGAACAAATTTTTGAACATCCCGAACACGAAGACACGAAGAATTTCCTGAATAAAATTCTGAATGTTTAGCAAGTCCTGAATATTTCAGAAAAAATTTTCGATCCGCTGTGTGGGCATTAAATCGCGGATGGTTAGGCTTTCAAAAACTCGTAATTTCCCCCAAATATCCAAATTCCATTTGACATGCCAATGAGTCTGGATATAATTATGAGTAACTTCTAATAATTGGTTGGACAACAGAGAGCACCACAGTAGCTGAAAGTGGTGACCAACTATATGGCATGTTCGTAAAATGGGTGGTTCCTGTATCGACCGAGAGATGTAGTCTAGATTTTAGATTACGAAGATGGGTGGAACCGCGTTAGAAACGTCCCTGGTAATTAATTGCCAGGGGCGTTTTTTTATTCCAGTTTACGGACGGCTGTACTATATTCCTAAGGAGGACAAAGCTATGAATTCAGAACAGAAGCATAAACTTAATCGTTCGTTAAAGAGCCGACACATCACGATGATTGCCATCGGTGGGGCGATCGGTACGGGTCTCTTCTTAGGGTCCGGTTCTGCCATCCACGCCGCTGGTCCATCAATCATCCTGTCTTACCTGATCGTCGGTATCTTCATCTTCTTCATGATGCGGGCGTTAGGGGAATTACTTCTTGAAGATACTTCTCGTGTTTCCGTGATGGATTCCATCCGCATTTACCTCGGTGATCGTTGGGAATTCGTTGCAGGTTGGATGTACTGGGCTTGTTGGTTAACACTGGCGATGACCGATTTGACTGCGACTGGTATTTACCTTCGCTACTGGTTCCCATCACTACCACAGTGGGCAGGTCCGCTGATTATCGTGGTTACCTTGATGTTGATTAACATGATCAACGTTGGTCTGTTCGGGGAACTGGAAAGTTGGTTCTCAACAATCAAGGTGCTCGCCATCGTATCACTGATCGCAGTCGGTGCGGTATTGATCATCATGCACGCTCACGTTAGCGGTCGCGCCGTATCACTTGGTAACTTGGTAAACAACGGTGGTTTCTTCCCAACTGGTCTTTCCGGTTTCATCCTTTCATTCCAAATGGTTGTATTCGCATTCGTTGGTATTGAAATGGTTGGTCTGACTGCTGGTGAAACTAAGAACCCACAAAAGGACATTCCAAAGGCGATTAACACACTGCCTGTCCGGATCGGTCTTTTCTACATCGGTTCAATGATGGCACTGATGTCAATCTACCCATGGTTCCACGTTAAGGCAACTTCCAGTCCATTCGTTCAAGTTTTCGCCGCTATCGGAATTCCATTCGCAGCTGGTATCTTGAATTTCGTTGTTTTAACTTCTGCAATGTCAGCTACTAACAGTGCGATCTTCTCAACTTCGCGTTCACTCTACGCACTTGCTCGCAGCGACAATGCTCCAAAGCGTTTCAAGCAATTGAGTCCACAAGCCGTTCCTACTAAAGCGCTGACTTTCTCAACCTTGATTCTCTTTATCAACGTTGTATTGAACTACATTATTCCATCTGGTTTCTTTGAAATTATCTCAAGTATTTCTACTATTACTTTCGTCTTCACTTGGCTCTTTATCCTGTTTGCTCACGTGAAGTACCGTAAGGCTCATCCAGCTGGTAACGAAAGCTTCAAGATGCCAGGTTACCCACTCACTAGCTGGGCTACTATTATCTTCTTCTTGGCTGTCTTGGTAATTCTCTTGTTCATCCAGGCAACCCGAATCCCAATGATCCTGACAACCATCGTCTTCATCTTGCTGGCAGCGGGTTACAGTATGACCAAGAAGGCTAAGGTTAACAAATAAATATATTCAGAAATTAATATAGTTATAGATTGTATAAATTCTCTGCAAACGCTGACGGGAACTAGCATCCGATTGATTTTGATGCTAGTTCCCGTTTGTGGCTTTAAACACAAACTTTAATTTGCGAATTCCGAACAATGTTAAGGAATTACAGAAATAGAGTGAATTTGTTCCGAGTGAAGATGATTAAGTTCGTTTCACAAAGTCTGTTTAAAAATAAATTTTTCGGTATTTTGTGAACGTTTCCAAAGCGAGTAAAACGTTTGATGAAATCAATAGATAAACCGTTTTACTGCCTAAATTAATTTATGAAAGGGCTTTATTTCACAATCTGACGCTAATTTAAGCCTTTACACTAACAGTTAAGTGGGTTAAGATTTAAACATCAAGGTGCCTTGTCGAACAAAGCAATTATCTCGTTATTTTAAGTAGAGCGGGGCACCAAGTTTTACATATATTTTTAAGGAGTGTATTCAATCATGTATCTTGGAATTAACATTCTTGGTTTGATTGTCTTCCTCTTGATCGGTTTTGCCTTCTCTAAGGACCGCAAAAACATCAACTGGAAGAAGATTGCTATTATGGTTGTGCTGAACTTGATTTTGGCATGGTTCTTGACTGGTTCTGCTGCTGGTCGTGCCGGAGTTAAGGCAGCCGCTGATGGTTTCGTATGGTTAGTTAGTGTCGCATCAGAAGGTACCGTGTTCGCATTCGGTAAGTGGTACGACCCTAAGAACTTGAACTTCATCTGTTCAGCTCTTATGCCTATCCTCTTGGTTGTTCCTTTGTTCGATATCTTGACTTACATTGGTATCCTTCCATGGGTTATCAAGTGGATCGGTCGTGGTCTCTCATTCATCACTGGTCAACCAAAGTTCGAATCATTCTTTGCTGTTGAAATGATGTTCTTAGGTAACACTGAAGTCCTTGCCGTTTCTGGTATGCAAGTACAAAAGATGGGTAAGGAACGTAACTTGACTCTCGCTATGATGTCAATGTCATGTGTTACTGCATCAATTCTTGGTTCATACATCGAAATGATGCCTGGTCAATACATCTTGACTGCTGTTCCTATCAACATCATCAACGCATTGATTGCTTCTAGTATGATGAACCCTATTGTTGTTACCCCTGAAGAAGATACTATCGAAAAGATTGGTAACACTGATGGCGGTAAGAAGGAACCATTCTTCAGCTTCTTGGGTGACTCAATCCTTGGTGCTGGTAAGTTGATCCTTATCATCATCGCTAACGTTGTGGCCTTCGTTGCATTGGCTGCCATGATCGACAAGATTCTTGGTGCATTCTGGAAGCCTCTGTCACTCGAAAGTATCGTTGGTTGCATCATGTTCCCATTCTCCTGGTTACTGGGTCTCCCAGTTCACCAAGCATGGAGTTTGGCACAAGACATGGGTATGAAGTTAGTTACTAACGAATTCGTTGTTATGGGTAAGGTTACTGGTACTATCGACCACTACCCAGAACACTTGAAGGCCGTTCTTACTGTCTTCATCACTTCATTTGCCAACTTCGGTACTCTGGGTATGATTATCGGTGCCTTCAAGGGATTAGCTCCTAAGGAAGACAACGACTACATCGCATCTAACATTGGTTACGTATTCCTGTCAGGTATCTTAGTATCACTCCTGTCAGCAGCCTTTGTTGGTTTGTTTGCCTGGTAAAAATAAAAAAGCAGCATTGTGCTGCTTTTTTTAACCGGTAATTTAGAAAACGCTTGCAAGATTTTAGATAAGGGGAAATGAAAATGACTACAAAGATTATTATGGATACAGATCCAGGTATTGATGACGCAGCTGCTTTGACTATGGCGATCAACGCTCCTGAATTAGATTTGAAATTAGTTACTGCTGTTGCTGGTAACGTTACTGTTGACAAGACCACTGCCAACGCATTGAAGATTGTTCACTTCTTCGGCAAGGACATTCCTGTTGCTGCCGGTGCTGAACAACCATTAATCAAGCCATTCGAAGACGCAGCCCGTGTTCACGGTGAATCTGGTATGCCAGGTTACGACTTCGGTGAAGATTACGGTAAGCCAATCGACAAGACTGCTGTTGAAGCACTCCACGACGCAATCATGGCAGAAGATGAAGTGATCCTTGTTCCAACTGGCTCATACACCAACATTGCGTTGCTCTTTAGTCAATACCCAGAAGTAAAGAGCCACATTAAGAAGATCGTTGCCATGGGTGGTTCCATCTCTGGCGGTAACATGACTAGTGCTGCCGAATTCAACGTCTTCACTGACCCAGACGCAGCTCGCATCATGTACAACGCCGGTATTCCTATCGTGATGGTCGGCTTGGATGTTACCTTGAAGGCCCTCTTGACCAAGGACACCATTGCTAAGCTCGCTACCTTGAACGAAACGGGTAAGATGCTTAACGGATTGATCACTCACTACAACGACGGTACTGATGAAGGTCGCCCAATGCACGACGTTAACACCATCTTCTACTTGCTCCACCCAGAAGCATTCACTACTAAGAAGATGTGGATCGATGTTCAAACTGAAGGTCCTGCTATCGGTTGTACTGTTGGTGACGTTCGTGGCGCATACCATGACGGAAAGACTAACGCAGAAGTGTGTGTAGACATTGATGCAGATGCATTCAACAAGTGGTTCATTGAACGTGTTGCTGAAATGGATTAATACCCAATAACTATTAAGCATCCTCAGAAATGAGGGTGCTTTTTATTTTAAATGTTGACAATCAGATTAAGAGGAGATATCATGTATTTGTATCAGATACAAGAATAACCAAGGTGAAAAATATGGACACAAAATTTTCAGTTGCTTTGCATGTACTTACAATGATTAGCGAAAGCAAGGAAGAGTTGAGCTCTCAAGACTTGGCAACGAGTGTCGGAACCAACGCAAGTTATATTCGAAAAGTGATCGCCTTGTTAAAGAATTCGGGGTTGATTGAGTCACAACAAGGTAAGAGTGGTTACCAATTAGTTAAGGATTCATCGCAGATTACGTTGCTGGAAATCTACTACGCAACCCAAGAGATTGATCACATTAGCTTGTTCAACGTACACCAACATCCAAGTGAAGAATGTCCGGTTGGTAAGCATATTGAAAAAGCGATTACGCCGATCTTTTCAAGTGTCGAATCTGACCTAGAGAAAGAGCTTGCTTCCAAGAGTCTTCGCGATATCATTGATAATTTATACGCAGAAGCTAAGGATTGCGATTAATAGATTGATGTTTGATCATCTATTTTTTTAGAATTAGAAGTACCTGTATCAGAGTCAAGTACAAAAGGAGATAAATAATGAAAGCTGCATTACACACAAAGTACAACAAAACAGACATTGCTTTAGAAATTAGAGAAATTGCGACACCTGAATTAGCACCAAATCAAGTGCGTGTTCGAGTGAAGACTGCCGGAGTTAACCCGCTTGATAACATGATTACTCGCGGTCAAGTTAAGATGATTGTACCTTACAAGATGCCACAAGTTGCTGGTAATGAATTGGTTGGGGTAATCGAAGCTGTCGGTGCAGACGTAAAAGGCTTCCAAATTGGTGACAGAGTGTTTGCTCGTCTCCCGTTAGATCAAATCGGAGCATTCGCTGAAGAAGTTGCTGTTGACCAAGACGCACTTGCTAAGGTTCCGGAATACTTGTCTGATGTTGAGGCTGCGGCAATTCCACTTACCGCATTGACTGTAATGCAAGCATTAGAATTGATGGATGTTAAGCCAGGCAAGACAATCTTCATTTCCGGTGGCACTGGTGGATTGGGCGGTATGGCTATTCCAATCGCTAAGGCAAAAGGGTTAACCGTAATTACGAACGGTAACGGATCAGGAGAAGAACGTGTGAAAGCTCTTGGTGCTGACCAATTTATCGACTACAAGAAAGAAGACTACGCAAATGTTGTTTCAGACGTTGACTATGTAATTGATACATTAGGTCGGCAAGAGACTGAAAAGCAAATGAAGATCCTGAAGAAGGGTGGCAAGATCGTTTCATTAATTGCAATGCCAAACGGTGACTTTGCTCGCAGAATGAACTTGCCAAAGTGGAAGCAAATCATCCTTTCGCTCGCTGGACGCAAGTTTGACAAGATGGCGGAAAAGAATGGTGTGAAGTACTACTTCATTTTCGTGAAGAGTAATGGTGCACAATTACAAGAAGCTGCAAACATTTTAGATGAAATTAAGCTCAAGCCATCAATTGATCAAGTCTTTGCATTTGAAAATGTTAATGACGCTTTAGAAAAGATTAGCCGCGGTGGTTCTCGTGGTAAGACTGTTTTGGAATTTAAGTAGGAGTGTGGAAAATGGGATACATCGATACTAAAAACTTATATGTAAATGTAAAGGGTAAGGAAATTGCATACCGCGAATTAGGTAAGGGGAATTCAGAATACCCACTGGTAATGTTGGTGCACTTAGCAGCCACTTTAGACCAATGGGATCCAGAATTGCTTGACTTACTTGCAAAGAAAAACCATGTCGTAGTAATTGACTTGCCTGGTGTCGGCGGTAGTGAAGGAAAGGTCGCCAAGACAATTCCTGGCATGGCACAACAAGCAGTTGATATCATTGATGCGCTCGGATATAACAAGATTAACCTTCTCGGACTTTCAATGGGTGGGATGATCGCACAAGAAATAGTTAAGATCGAACCACAATTAGTTAACCGTCTCGCCTTGACCGGTACTGCTGCTCGTGGTGGCGAAGAAGTTGATAAGGTTACCCCAAAGACTTTCTCCTTCATGTTCAAAGCAGCGAAGGAAAAGGTTGATCCTAAGCGCTACATTTTCTACACTCATGATGAACAAGGTGCAAAGGAAGCAAAGATTGTTCTTGACCGGATGAATGCTCGAAAGGACGAAAATAAGGATAAGGACATTAAGGTGATTAGCTTCTTGCGTCAACTTCGCGCAATTAAGAAGTGGGGTAAGGACAAGCCAGATGACCTTAGTTTTATTACCCAACCAACTTTGATTGCTAACGGTGAACATGATATGCAGGTTCCAACTAAGGGATCTTACGAATTACACGCGAAGATCAAGGACAGCCAATTAGTGATCTATCCAAATGCTGGTCACGGTTCAATCTTCCAATACGCTGATCAGTTTGCTGAAAAGTTGAACAGTTTCTTGGCGGAATAAAAGCATTTGATTACATAGCTTTAGGCTTGCGAATACAGCTTTGCAAACCTAGGGCTTTTTTTTGGAACGGAAATTATTTCCCGGGAAATAATCGCTAAATTAAACCTTAAAATGTTGAAAGGACCAGTGATTTGGTTTAAAGTAGAGTAGTACGTGAAACAAAATGTTTCACGAAAAAGGAGCGTTAATCCATGGATCCAGAACAATTTAAGCAAACTCTTTCTGATAACGGAATTGAGTTAACTGATCGGCAAATGAGCCAGTTTGAGGAGTATTACCAACTACTCGTTGAGACAAATCGACAAGTGAATTTGACTCGGATTACGGAGAAAAAGGATGTCTACTTAAAGCACTTTTATGATTCATTGATGGGTGCGATTGCGGAGCCACGATTACAAACCGAAGCGCTCACGCTGTGTGACATCGGTGCCGGTGCGGGCTTTCCTTCACTTCCACTTAAGATTGCCTTTCCACAATTAAAAATTACAATTGTTGATTCCCTCAACAAGCGGATTAACTTCTTGGCTGACTTGGTTAACCAACTGGGGTTAGAAGAAGTTGAATTGGTCCATGACCGTGCGGAAACTTTTTCAGCGAAGAAGTCCGTATACCGCGAGAAGTTTGATATCGTTACTGCACGGGCAGTTGCGCGTCTTAGTGTCTTGAGTGAATTGTGCATGCCAGCAGTCCGTGTTGGCGGTGAATTCATCGCATATAAGGCAAGTGCCGCTGATGAAGAATTAGCTGATGCACAGGTTGCTATCCGTGAATTGGGTGGTAAGGTGCAGTGCGAAAAGTCTTTGACGCTTCCCGTAACTGATGAGCCACGTAATATCGTGATCATTGACAAAGAAGTATCAACGCCTGGCAAATATCCACGTCGTCCAGGTTTACCTAACAAGAAACCACTTCAATAGATTAAGGAGGAATAATTATGGCTTTTTCATTATTTAACTTTGGAAAAGGTGAAGGTAATGATAATGGTAGCAATCAAAAGGTAGTTCAAATTAAGTTAGACCAGATTGTCCCAAACCGTTACCAACCACGACAAGTTTTTGATAAAGATGGTATTCGTGAATTGTCCGAAACTATCAGTCAACATGGGTTGTTACAACCAATTATTCTCCGTGAATATGAACCTGCTAAATTCGAAATCATTGCTGGTGAACGACGCTTCCGTGCAATGAAGTTGTTGGAATGGGATGCAGCTCCAGCCATCGTTGAGAAGATGACGGACCAAGAGTCTGCTTCATTGGCGTTGATTGAAAACTTACAACGTTCACAACTCAGCTCTGTTGAAGAAGCACAAGCATACCAACGTTTGATCGACTTGAACAACTTGACTCAAGCTGCTCTTGCAAAGGGGATGGGGAAGAGCCAATCATTCGTGGCTAACAAGCTCCGTCTGCTGAAGTTGATTAAGCCAGTTCAAACTGCTATCTTAGACAACCGCATTACTGAACGTCATGGTCGTGCGATGCTTGACCTGGATGAAAAGCAACAACGCGATATGCTGATGAAGGTTGTTAATGAACGGATGACAGTTCGTCAAACCGAAGATGAAGTCGCACGTGTATTAGGTCGGCCACTTCCTTCTGAAATCGCAAAGCAAAAGGCTGAAGCAAAGAAGAAGGCAATGGCAGACCTGGCTCCTGAAGCTTCTCTGGTACAAGATCAACCAGCTCCTGAACCAAAGAAGACTGCGAAGAAAGCCAAGGCTAAGACCAAGCCAGCGAAGAAGATCAATGATTCTCGTTTGGCAATTAACACCATTAAAAAAGCGATCAAGCTGGCAACCGACAGTGGCTTTACCGTCAAGACTAAGGAAACTGATGACGATAATACCTACCAACTTGTGATTGAAATTCCTAAGAAGCAGTAGGGGGAAGATTGATGAGTACAGTTATAGCATTAGCAAATCAAAAGGGTGGCGTTGGTAAAACCACCACGAGTGTCAATCTTGGTGCCTGCCTCGCTGAATTAAAACAACGCGTCTTATTGATCGATCTCGATCCACAAGGTAATGCCACAAGTGGTTTAGGTGTCGAAAAGCGTGACATCGAAAAGAGTGTCTACGATGTTTTGATCAATGACGAACCATTAAAAAATGTCATCCGCCACTCCAGTCACAAGGGGTTGGATATCGCACCAACAACCATCGCTTTATCAGGTGCGGAGGTTGAATTGACTAATTTAATGGCCAGAGAAACCCGTTTGAAGGATGCATTTGGTGAAGTTAAGGATGATTATGATTTCATCTTGATCGACTGTCCACCATCGTTAGGACTGTTGACGATTAACGCCTTCACAGCTTGTGATTCGATCTTGATCCCCGTTCAAAGTGAGTACTACGCGATGGAAGGTTTGAGTCAATTGCTCAACACAATCAAGCTGGTACAAAAGCACTTTAATGCAGACCTCGAGATCGAAGGTGTGCTGTTAACCATGTATGACAAGCGGACAAACCTTGGACAACAGGTTAATGCAGAAGTGAAGAAGTTCTTTGGTGACCGTGTATACGAAACAGTGATTCCACGGAATGTTCGTTTGTCTGAAGCCCCAAGTCACGGGTTAGCGATTATTGACTATGACAAGCGTTCCAAGGGTGCTCAAGTATACAAAGCATTAGCAAAGGAAGTGTTGGCTAATAATGGCAAAGCGTAAAACTGGTGGACTCGGTCGCGGTATCGAGGCATTATTTGAAGAAAATAACATTGAAGAACCGGTTCAAGGCGAAACAGTTCAAGAAATTGAATTAACCAAGATCCGTCCGAACCCATACCAACCACGGCGCACGTTTGATCAGTCTGCGTTGAAAGAATTAGCGGATTCGATTAAGGAAACAGGGGTCTTTCAACCCGTTATTTTGCGTCAACCTGATGAAAGTGTTGAACGATACGAATTAATTGCCGGTGAGCGTCGTTTCCGCGCTTCCAAGTTAGCAAAGCAAGAAACAATTCCAGCGATTGTTCGTAAGATGACGAACGAACAAATGATGGAAATTGCCGTGTTGGAAAACTTGCAACGTGAAGACCTGACACCATTAGAAGAAGCGCAAGCATATCAAACTCTGATGGATAAGCTTTCTTTAACTCAGGCACAGGTTGCTAACCGCCTGGGTAAGAGTCGTCCATACATTGCTAACTACTTGCGTTTGCTTGGTTTGCCTGACCTGATTAAGGATGCGCTAAACGAAGGCAAGATTTCGATGGGACAAGCGCGGACCATCCTTGGGTTGAAAGACAAGACCAAGCTGGTTGCCTTGGCAAAGCGTGCGATTGAAAATAACCTGACCGTTCGTCAATTAGAAGAAATTGTGGTTCAAATGAACGGTGATGCGAAGAAGAAGGCCGCAAAGAAGAGTGCTAAGAAGCCTGTATATATCCGTGAAGCCGAATCACAACTCCAAAGCAAGTTTGGTACAAAAGTTTCTGTTGCACCAGGACGTAAGAATGGTGTCGGTAAGATTGAAATTCCGTACACTTCAAACGACGACTTGACGCGGATCTTAGAATTATTAGATATTTCATTAGACTAGGAGGAACTTACATATGGCTGCTTATGATAAGGGCGATGTTGTACTGATGAAAAAAGCGCACCCTTGTGGAACTAACAGCTGGTTAATTACCAGAGTTGGTGCCGACATCAAGATTGAATGTCAAGGATGCGGTCATGTCGTAATGTTAACGCGGCAAAAGTTTGATAAGGGCTTTAAGAAGGTTCTTCAAAAAGCTCCGCAAGAAAACGAAGATTAATATTAATTAGAAAAGGAAAGTGAAAAATTTATGTCATTAACTGCAGGTATTGTTGGATTACCAAACGTTGGTAAGTCCACTTTGTTTAACGCAATCACTAAGGCCGGAGCCGAAATGGCCAACTACCCATTCGCCACAATCGATCCAAACGTGGGTATGGTTGAAGTTCCAGATGACCGTCTCGACCGGATCCAAGAACTGATCCCAGCAAAGAAGGTTGTGCCAACCACTTTTGAATTTACTGATATCGCCGGTATCGTTAAGGGTGCTAGCAAGGGTGAAGGTCTTGGTAACAAGTTCCTGGAAAACATTCGTCAAACTGATGCCATCGTTCACGTTGTTCGTGCATTTGATGACACCGACATCACCAGTGTTTCCGGTAAGGTGGACCCAATTGAAGATATCGATACCATCAACCTGGAATTGGTAATGGCCGACTTGGATACTGTTAACAACCGTCTCAGCAAGGTTCAACGCGCTGCTAAGGGCCGTGATAAGGACGCACTTGCTGAATTGGATGTTTTGAACAAGATCAAGCCAGTGCTTGAAGACGGTAAGAGTGTTCGGACTATCGAATTTAACGATGCCGAAAAGAAGATTGTTAAGGGTCTCTTCCTCTTGACCAGCAAGCCTGTATTGTACGTTGCTAACATCGCTGAAGAAGACATGGCTGATCCTGATAGCAACAAGTACATGGACAAGATCCGTGAACACGTTAACGGCGAAGGTGAAGTTATCGGTGTTGCGGCAGCTGCTGAAGAACAAATTTCTGAAATGGACGAAGCTGACAAGGCCGACTTCCTCGAAATGGAAGGTGTTACTGAACCTGGTCTGAACCGTCTGATCCGTGCCGCTTACAAGTTGCTTGGTCTGGAAACCTTCTTCACTGCTGGTGGTAAGGAAACTCGTGCCTGGACTTACCGTAAGGGTACCAAGGCTCCACAAGCTGCCGGTATCATTCACTCTGACTTTGAACGTGGTTTTATCCGTGCCGAAATCATGAGCTTTGAAGACCTTGACAAGTACGGTTCAGAAAGTGCTGTTAAGGAAGCTGGTCGTCTTCGTCTTGAAGGTAAAGACTACGTAATGCAAGATGGTGACATTGTCGAATTCCGCTTCAACGTCTAAGCCCAATTCGATTTTGATTCATTTACAGAGAGGAGTTTTACTGTGAGCGAAGAACAACCACGTAACGCTAAAGCTGGCGAAATGCAAAAGCAACGCCAAAAAGAACAGCGTCAAGAAATGGGCACGAGCTTTTCTAAGTACGGTTTGACCCGGAAGAACGAAGAGTTTATGTACCAATTAAACAAGCAATTGGATCGCCAAGGTGTCGCTAAGGAAAAGCAACCTGAAATGATCCAAGCAACTGTCGAAAAGTTATTGGAAGGCCAAAAGTCTGGTCAAACTGCCAAGAACTTATTCGGTACACCAACTGAATACGCAAAGGAATTGAAGAACCCTAAGCCAAAGGAAACTGCTAATGTACCAGGATCCTGGAAGCTTTTGGCAATTGACAACACCCTGATCTTCTTCAGTATCTTCACTTTCATGTACGGTATCATGTTCTTGATGTCACCTGAAATCCTGAAGACTAAGCAATACGGTAGCTCTGGTATCACTGCCATCGTATTAGTTGCGATTGTCGGTGGTCTCTTGTTCAGCTACATCATGTCGCAGATCCAACCGGGACGCAAGAATGGCAAGTCAGGGATGATGAAGATGCTCCTGCTCGCCCTCGGCCTGGTCGTATGGCTCGGTATCTACATGATGGCCGCATGGTTGCCAAATGTCATCAACCCTCGCTTGAACGCCTGGGTATACATCATCTTTGGTGCGATTGGCTTTATCGGTGACATGTACTTCAGAAATAAATACAACGTTACTGGCGTTTACGGTCCTAACCGTCGCCGTCGTTAAGAGAAAATGCACGTTTGCGGACGTGCATTTTTTGTTTTTACAAATAAATTCATTGGTTGTGTTTTGTGCGACGTTTAAAAGTTAAACGTTGAAAATGTGCAGTACGTTTCGAACGATTTTTAGGAAGCTCAATCGGATCCTTAATTTTTTCTTGATTTTAATCCTAATTCCTAGTAATATTGACCCAATAAATTGAAGGAGTGTGTATGATTAATGTCTAATTGGGACACAAAGTTTGCCAAGAAGGGCTTAACTTTCGATGATGTATTGCTGATTCCTGCCGAAAGCCATGTTTTACCAAACGAGGTTGATTTATCAACTCGTCTTGCTAAGAACATCAAGCTGAATATTCCACTGATTAGTGCGGGGATGGACACTGTTACTGAAGGACCTATGGCAATTGCGATGGCCCTTCAAGGTGGTCTTGGTGTCGTTCACAAGAACATGTCAATCCAAGCCCAAGCAGCAGAAGTTGCTAACGTTAAGAGCGTGGTTGTGCCAGCTAGTGCTACTAAGGCCGCTGTTGACGACCAAAACCACTTGCTTTGTGCCGCTGCTGTCGGTGTCACTAGTGATACATTCGAACGTGCCGAAGCTCTCTTGAAGGCCGGTGTAGATGCGATCGTTATCGATACTGCGCACGGTCACTCAGCAGGTGTTCTTCGTAAGATCAAGGAAATTCGTGATCATTTCCCTGATGTTACTTTGATTGCTGGTAACGTTGCGACTGGTGAAGCTACTAAGGCCCTTTACGACGCCGGTGTTGACGTTGTTAAGGTTGGTATCGGACCTGGTTCAATCTGTACTACCCGTGTTGTTGCCGGTGTCGGTGTCCCACAAATTACTGCAATTTACGACGCTGCTTCAGTTGCTCGTGAATACGGTAAGCCAATCATCGCTGATGGTGGTATCAAGTACTCTGGTGATATCGTGAAGGCCCTTGCTGCTGGTGGTAACGCCGTAATGCTTGGTAGTATGCTTTCCGGTACTAGCGAAGCACCTGGTGAAATCTTCGAAGACAACGGCAAGCGTTACAAGGCCTACCGTGGTATGGGTTCTGTTGGTGCCATGGCTCAAGCACACGGTTCATCTGACCGTTACTTCCAAGGTGGTGTCAACGAAGCCAACAAGCTTGTTCCAGAAGGTATCGAAGCTCGTGTTGAATACAAGGGTGACCTTTCTGACATCGTCTTCCAAATCGACGGTGGTCTCCGTTCTGGTATGGGTTACGTCGGTGCTGCTGATATCCCATCCTTGATTGAAAAGGCTCAATTCGTTCAAATCACAAACGCCGGCTTACTTGAATCACACCCACATGATGTGCAAATCACTAAGGCAGCTCCTAACTACAAGTAAAAATCTCTCTGGCTCAAAGTCATTATTGGCTTTGAGCCTTTTTCTTTCTAATAATGCAGTTTCGTTCATAAACTGGTAAAATGGAAGTTATAAGCAAAATTGATGGGAGATAATTATGAATAGTCAAAATCAATGGGAACCTCGCCGTTCTGTGCGTGAACACAATGACGGGATTCATAAGAGCCACCTTGGCTGGAAGATTTTTTGGGCAGCCATTGCATCGCTCGGAATTATCGCTTTAGTTTGTGCAGGTGTTGCATGGTGGAACATCCGCTCAACTACTAATGAAATGTACACATCTTCAGGTGCGACGCGTGAACGTAACGCTGCCCAAGTTTTGAAGAAGCGTGAACCAGTATCCATCTTGCTCTTAGGTACAGATACAGGTGCGCTCGGTCGTTCAGACAAGGGTCGTACGGATACGATCATGATTATGACAATCAATCCTAAGACCAACAAGACTAAGCTGGTAAGTATCCCTCGTGATATGAAGGTCAACTTGCCAGACTACCCAAGTGAATCACCAGCGAAGATTAACGCTGCCTACACATACGGTAACGTTAAGGAAACTATCAACGTCCTTCAAAAGCACTTCGGTACACCAATCGACTTCTACGTTCTGGTAAACATGGGTGGATTGAAGAAGGCCATCAACCAAGTCGGCGGTGTGGACGTGAAGTCGCCTTTGACCTTTGATTACGAAGGTAGTTCATTCGTTAAGGGCCACACCTACCACTTGGACGGTGCTGAAGCCCTTAAGTTCAGCCGGATGCGTTACACTGACCCTGATGGTGACTATGGTCGTCAAAAGCGTCAAAAGCTGGTTATCTCAGCACTCTTGAAGAAGTCCGTTTCTTACAAGACTGTACTTAACCGCAAGTTCTTGAAGTCTGTCTCTGACTCTTCTAAGACCGACTTGACCTTTGATGACATGTTGACATTGGCTAAGCACTACCGCAAGGCTACTAAGAACGTCAGCCAAGACCACGCACAAGGTGAAGGTCGCAACATTGGTGGACAAGCATTTGAAGTTGTTTCATCTGACGAACAACAACGGGTATCTGACGTCTTACGTCAAAGCCTCGGATTAGAAACAAAGTCAGTAGATGAAGATTATTAGACCACTTACCTAAAGTTTTCTTAAGGCGGATGGTAGATAAGATTTTTTTGCACAAATTTCGCTATAATGAGAAAATAGACTATATAAAGTTAGGAGTGGCGAAAAAATGAAAATTTTAGTTGTCGATGACGATAAAGAAATTGTTCAATTGCTAGAAATTTACATCAGAAATGAAGGCTACGAGCCACTTTCTGCATATGACGGTAAGGAAGCCTTGACCAAGCTCAACACCAATCCTGATGTTGGTCTGTTGATCTTGGATCTGATGATGCCGGAAATGGACGGGATGCAAGTAATTAAGCAGGTCCGTAAAGACTCCGATATTCCAATTCTGGTTCTTTCTGCAAAGACCGCGGACATGGACAAGATCCAAGGCCTTATTTCCGGTGCGGATGACTATGTAACTAAGCCATTCAACCCGCTGGAAGTTATGGCCCGTGTGAAGTCATTGCTCCGCCGTGTCCAAGGTGAAGTGACCAACGACCGTCCTGATGTGTTAAACGTCGGTCCGCTGGTTATCAACAAGGATTCACATGAAGTTAAGACGATCAAGGGTGACGTTATCCAATTGACTGCCCTCGAATTCGGTATCTTGTACTTGCTGGCAAGTCACCCAAACCGCGTCTTCTCTGCTGATGATATTTTTGAACGTGTTTGGCAGCAAGAAAGTGTTGTATCCGCAAAGACTGTCATGGTTCACGTGAGCCACTTGCGGGACAAGATTGAAGAAGCTACTAATGGCGAAAAGGTTATCCAAACTGTCTGGGGTGTTGGATACAAGGTGGAAAGCCACTAGGATAGCGTTCTGGAGGGAATATTTTGAAGTTAACCGGACGTGAAAAAAGTTCATTGATCTTTGAAGGGATCGTGACGGTAATCTTGCTAGTGCTGTTAAACCTAGCAATCATCACGATCATCCAGGATTTGATCCAAGCTAATCCAGGGGTCAATACCGGGATCTTTATGATTAAGCAATCCCTCTATTTCGGACCACTTCAAACCCAAATCTGGAGTTACCAACGAATTGTCATCTGTTTCTTCATTGTGATTGATATTCTGGTTGTTTGGTGGCGGTTGCGTCGGCGTTACCACCTTTACCAAATGAACCACATTTTGAAGGAATTGCATTACATCGCCCAGGGCCACCTCGATCACCGGATTCCATTCCGCTTGAAAGGGAACCAACAACACGTTATTACCAGCGTGAACGCCTTGGTAGATAGTGCTGTCAAATCGATGGACGATGAACGAAAGATTGAAAAGTCCAAAGAAGAGCTGATCACCAACGTCAGTCACGACTTGCGGACGCCTTTGACTAGTATCATCGGTTACCTGGGATTGATTGAAGATAAGCAATACCAGAGCGAAGAAGATATCCTCAAGTACACGCACACTGCGTACGAAAAGGCCAAGCAGATGAAGACCTTGGTAGAAGACCTCTTTGAATACACCAAGGTCCAACAGCACGGTACTCCGGTCAATATCGTCCGGGTTGACATGACGCAGCTGTTGGAACAATTGACGGCTAGTTTTGAGCTCGAAGCCCAACACCGTGGCATCATGATTTCATCTTCAGCGGTTCCTAACCCACTGTGGATGGAAGCTGATCCGGAAAAGCTGGGACGATTGTTCTCCAACTTGGTTTCCAACGCCTTCAAGTATGGTAATGGGGCCAGCTATATCAAGATCAACGCCAGACAAACCGGCGACAAGGTAGAAGTCACAGTGGCAAATGATGGGACACCAATTCCTGAAAAGTCACTGCAACACGTCTTTGACCGTTTCTACCGTGCTGAAGAATCTCGCTCGCGTGCAACGGGTGGGACTGGTCTTGGTTTAGCAATCGTCAAATCCATCGTTGACCTCCACCACGGTAGCGTCACGGTGACCTCTGATGATGAGGAGACTGACTTTATCGTTACCTTGCCACTTAAGCAGGCAAAGAAAAATTAAAAATCATCTCATGAGCAGAATTTTCCCACGAAATATTCTGCTCTTTTATATTCAGAAAAAACATTCTGTGTTAAACTTAATGGGTATTGTGTGCCTTAAATATTATATGAGTTGACATTTATTGGAGGAAATTCTGTGGCAAAAGCGCAAATAAATCCAGAAAAGGCTCGGTGGCTTGAGGTCCTGGGGATTTCAATGCCATTATGCTTAAGCTATATTCCAATCGGTTTAGCTTGTGGGATTTTATTACATGCAGCGGGCTTTAACTTTATCATGACCTTACTTGTATCCGTTCTGGTATTCTCAGGTGGGGCTCAGTTTATTTTAGCTTCGTTATTAACAATCAATGCGCCCCTTTCATCGATCTTCATGACGCTCTTCTTCCTCGAATTGCGTTATGCCTTGTTAGGGTCCAGTCTGTCGAAGTACATTAAGAACGAATCGCAACGCTTCATTTGGCTCTTCTCCGTCTCCATGAACGACGAAAATTACGCCATCAACTACCTGAAGTTTGCGACCGATAAAAAATGGAAGCCAGACGATGCGTTACTGGTCGAACACTACTCACTGATTTCATGGTCAGTCGCCAACATGGTGGGTGGTTTGATTGGTAGTACCATTTCGATCAACTTGGAAGTGGTCGACTTCGCCTTGACTGCCTTGTTCTTGTACATGATTGTTATGCAGCTTCGTAACAACTTGACTCTGATGATCATGCTTTTATCAGCCGTACTCGCTGTGGTCTTCATGGTATGGACTCACAGTATCATCGGTGTGGTTATTGCGACATTGATTTCATCATTCATCGGTTTCTTAATCGAAAACACGGTTCGCAAGGTCAGCCCCCGTCCACAGAAGAACTTTTTCCTTACTAAGCTCTTCCGTCCACGGATGACAAGGACGACGCTTGAAGATCAACAAAACCATGCTCAACGCAAGGCCGCTAAGCAAAAGGCCGAAGCTGAAAAGACGCAATCTGAGATAAATAGTGAGGACAGATAATGGAGCAGCTATTTACAAATATGCCGGTACTATTCTCAATTCCCGGTGAAAGCAAAATTTTATACCATCTCGTGGTAATCCTGTGTGCGGCAGTTGCGGCATTCATTCCACGGTATTTCCCAATCCTCTTCTTCTCCACGCGGAAGATTCCGGAATGGTTTAACGAATGGATGAAGTACGTGCCAGTCAGCCTCTTTACGGCCCTGGTCGTTAAGAACATCTTTATCGTCACCAATGGATATCACTTTGTACCATTTGGCCACGTTGACCAAATCTTCGCATCACTGATTGTTGTCGTCATTGCTTACTTCATGCGTTCAATGTCGATCTCAGTTATCGGTGGTTTGATTGCGGTATGGCTTTTATCAATGTTTATTTAATTCGGCTGTTGCCCTGTGTGAATAGGGAGACGCCGTTTTTTATAAATTGGCGGTTGACTTTTGACCGCAGACTGCTTATTATCATTAATAACAAATTTACCTTTAAACTAGTCCCGTGAGGCTAAGAAGGATTTTAATTGTACGTTACCAATACGGCCTTCTTAGTTCATGCTCTGAAGGCTTTTATTTTACAGAATTTCTCCGGCCCGGCATGAACCAAGAGCGCATAGGTACCATCAATGTGATCAAGGGTATTTTGTTAAATACAACCATTTAATTGACTCCTGTGAGAGCAAAACGGTTCGGTGTTTGGCATACAAAAAGACAACAGCGATCGCTTAATCAGGAAGGTTAAGTGGTCGCTGTTTTTATGTTTAAAGCGCGAAAGGAGCACAACTTTGATGGATAATGCACAACGGCTGGCTGTCGAACTGCCTGGCCTTTCACTGAAGAACCCCGTAATTCCGGCCAGTGGTACTTGTGGTTACGGTGAAAAAATTGCCAAGAATTATGACCTTAACTTACTCGGCTCACTGGTGTTGAAGTCAACTACCCTGAAGGCGCGGTCAGGGAACCCCAATCCACGGGTCTGCGAAACTACTGCTGGCTGGTTAAACGCAAATGGTCTCCAAAACGTTGGTGTCGATGCGGTTGTTGGCGAAAAGATTCCATGGCTGCGACAAAACTATCCTAGCTTACCAATCATCGCTAGTGCTGGTGGTTTCTCATTTGCGGAATACGAAGAAGTGGTTGGTCGTCTGGCTGCAACTCCGGGTGTTAACGCGATTGAATTGAATGTGTCCTGTCCAAACGTCAAGCACGGTGGACTGGCGATGGGTACCGACCCTGAAGTACTCGAAGACTTAACTCGTAAGGTTGTGAAACGTGCAAACGGTACCCCGATCTACGTCAAGCTGACACCAAACGTCACCAACATCGTACCATTAGCCCAAGCCGCTGAACGTGGTGGCGCTAACGGATTGACGATGATCAACACTTTGACTGGCCTGAGCATCGACCTCAAGACGCGCAAACCAGTCCTGGCCAACGTCACTGGTGGTCTTTCTGGCCCTGCTTTGAAGCCAATGGCACTGCGGATGATCCACCAAGTTCGTTCCGTTTCTGGCCTGCCAATCATCGGTGTCGGTGGGATTGAAACTGCCGAAGACGTCCTCGAATTCATGATGGCCGGTGCCAACGCGGTCGAAGTCGGTGCTGCATCATTCCATGACCCACTGGCTTGTCCAAAGATCGTGGCTGACCTGCCGATTGTGATGGACCGTTACGGAATCAAGCGTTTGACAGATCTGTGGGAGGTAAAATTTTGATTCGTTATTCTCCAATGGTTGCGATTGACGTCGCAAGTAAAGCTGAAGCTGAAAAGTTATTTGACCAATTAGATGTAGAGCCGCGCCCAATTTTGAAGATCGGGATGGAACTTTACTACCACTTTGGTGCGGAAATCGTGAAGGAAGCTAAGGACCGCGGCTTCAAGATCTTCCTCGACCTGAAGTTGCATGACATTCCAAATACGGTCAAGCGGGCCATGTATGTATTGGGCCAACTGGGCGTTGATTTCACCACGATTCACGCTGCAGGGGGCAGTGAGATGGTGGCGGCCGGTGCGCAAGGCCTCAAGGAAGGTGCTGCGTCAGCGGGTTTGCCAGAACCAAAACTACTGGCGATCACTCAACTGACTTCTGTGGACGAAAACATCCTGAAAAACGAACAGCACGTTGATCTCTCCCTGGTTGAGTCGGTGCAAAATTATGCTCAACTCGCAGAACATGCAGGCGCTGCCGGGGTGGTTTGCTCAGCCCAAGAAGTTCAAGCAATTCGGGAAGTTACTGGACCAGACTTCCTGTGCGTCACACCAGGTATCCGCCCAGCATCATTTGCCAAGGGGGATCAAAAACGGGTTGTGACACCAGCACAAGCGCACTCATTAGGAAGTAATGCAATTGTCGTCGGTCGGCCAATTACCCAAAGTGGCGATCCGGTCGCGGCCTACAAAGAGATTGAAGAAGAATTTTTGGAAGCGGGGGAATAAAAATGGATTACGCACAAACTGTCGCAAAGGACCTCTTAGAAATTCATGCGGTGACTCTGAGCCCAGACGAACCATACACTTGGGCCAGTGGTCTGCACTCACCAATCTACACGGATAACCGCCTGACGATCTCCTATCCAGCAGTCCGCCAAGCAATCTACAAGGGAATGGCTGAATTAATTAAGGAACACTTTGGCGACGTTGACGTGGTTGCCGGTACTGCTACTGCCGGGATTCCTCACGCTGCCTGGGTGGCCGAAGAATTGAACAAGCCATTCATCTACGTCCGTTCTAAGCCTAAGGACCATGGCCGTGGCAAGCAAATCGAAGGAATTATCGAAAAGGGCCAAAAAGTTGTCGTGATCGATGACTTGATCTCTACCGGTGGATCCGTTCTGAACGCTGTCGACACGGTGAATAAAGAAGGTGGCGAAGTAGTCGGAGTGATTTCTGTATTCACCTACCAACTTCCCGCTGCGGATGAAAACTTCGGCGCAAAGGGATTGAAGTACTACTCAGTCACTAACTACTCCACCTTGGTAAATGTGGCCAAGGAAAACGGTCTGATCTCAGAAGACCACCTCGAATCACTTCACGAATGGCGTAACGACCCCGCTGCATGGAGTGAAAAACACTAAGAGAACTCAAAAAGCCGATTCCAGATAACGGAATCGGCTTTTGTTTATTTAAACATGTAATCACGGGTTGTTGGTAGGTTCTTGCCGGAAGGTCCCTTAGTGATCAGGTATTGGATGACATCGATATTACCGGATTCAAATGAAGCGGCACATGCTTGCAGGTAGAGATCCCACATCCGGGTGAAGCGTTCACCCATCATGTTCTTGATCTCGACTCTGTGTGCGTTGAAATTATCATCCCAGATTTCCAGCGTCCGTTGGTAGTGTCTCCGGAGCATTTCCACATCGGCAATTTGCATGTTGTTTTCTTCAATGTGACCAATCATTTCGGCTAGTCCGGGAACATAGCCACCAGGGAAGATATACTTGTCAATCCAGGCGTTGAGCGCACCACCTTGTTGCCGGGTGATACCGTGGATCAGAGCGACCCCGTCATTCTTCAAGTAGTGTCTGACGTCCTTGAAGTAGAGACCCAGATTTTCCTTGCCGACGTGTTCGAACATGCCGACGCTGGTGATGTAGTCCCAGGTCTGTTCACCGAGTTCACGGTAATCAATCAAGCGTACTTCGGCCATGTCTTCTAGTCCTTCGTTTTTGATCCGGTCAGAGACGAAGTGGTATTGTTCTTCACTCAATGTTACACCAGTTACCTTGAGTCCGTATTCCTTGGCCGCTGTCAGCATCAGCGTACCCCAACCACATCCGATGTCGAGCAGGGTCTTGCCAGGCTTTGGGTCGAGTTTTTTCAGGATATGGTGGACCTTGTCGACTTGGGCCTTGGTAAGGTCATCGTGGTTGCCATCGGTGAAGTAGGCACATGAGTATGTCATCGTGTCATCGAGCCAAAGTTTGTAGAAGTCGTTACCAACATCATAGTGGCTTTGGACGTCAGATTGGCTCTTCTTTTCAGAGTGATTTTGCTTAGGAATGAACTTACGGAACTTGTTGTCACGCATGAAACTGCCGGCGGTCTGGAATGCGGATGCGACCAGCTTTTGTACACTACCTTCAATTTCAACCTTGCCATTAGTGTAGGCTTCACCGAATGCAATCGAAGCGTTCTTCGTCACCTCGCGGATTGGAATCTTCTCCTTAAAGATAATTGTGACTTCTGGTTCGCCATTACCATACACCGCGGATTTGCCATCCCAATAAACAACCTTAACTGGGAAGGTGAAAGAGCGACTCAACAGTGTCTTGTAGAACGTCTTTTCTAGCATTATAATGAAACCTCTTTCTCAAAAAGAATACGATCATTATATCACTCGTAATATTTTTTGCAGTAAAAAGCTGGTAAAATCAGACAAATAAAATCAATTATTTCAAATTTAGGGTACACTTGTATTTAGAATTACGAAAAAGGGGAGATCCATATGATTAATGCATGGCATCGCTTCATTGAAAATAAAGAATTGCGACGCTTTGTTGTGCTTGCGTTTATCATCTTCGTGCTTTGGATGGTTCGCTCGATGATGAACACGATTTTGCTGACGTTTATTTTGACTTACATTGTTGTTAACTGGGTCCACTGGGTTCGCCGTTGGATTAAGTTGTCGCCGGCGATTATTGTTATCGTCACCTACGCACTGCTGATTTCGCTCCTGTACTTTGGGATTACCAAGTACTTGCCAGTGTTGACGCACCAAATTGTCAAGATGGTCGACTCTGTGATGCACTTCTACACATCTGACGAGGCGACGGCACTCTTCCACCTTGTCAACCAATACGTCAGTGCGGCTACGATCATGGCGCAAGCTAAGCACTGGCTGACGATCGCTGTTAGCACTCTGACCAGCGTGGGGGCATTGGCTGTGACTTTCGTGATGTCTTTGATTCTAAGTTTCTTCTATACTTTGGAACTCAAACAGACCGAGACTTTCTCTAAGATGTTCTTGACTAGCAAGTTCTCCTGGTTCTTCCAAGACGTCGCTTACTTCGGCCAAAAGTTCACTAATACTTTCGGGGTGGTCTTAGAAGCACAATTCTTTATCGCAATCTGCAACACCGTCATCACCACGATCTGCCTGGAATTCATGCAGATGCCACAGATTTTCGCGCTGTCACTGGTTGTGTTCATCTTCAGCCTGGTGCCAGTTGCCGGGGTAGTCATTTCTACCATCCCACTGAGTTTGGTTGCATACTCTGTCGGCGGTATTCGTGACGTGATCTACATCATCATCATGGTCATCGTAATCCACGCTGTCGAAGCGTACGTCTTAAACCCAAAGTTCATGTCGAGCCAGACTGACCTGCCAATCTTCTACACGTTCGTTGTCCTCTTAGTCAGCGAACACTTCCTGGGTACCTGGGGATTGATCGTCGGTGTACCAATCTTCACATTCCTGCTCGATGTGTTGGGCGTTAAGCAAATCAAAAAGAAGGGTGTCCAAATGAAAGCGGACGATTAAAAGTTTGTGAAATTGGCCTCTTATTTAACTTAATAAAATTTACGAGCGCTGTTATATCGGCGCTTTTTCTATGTGAACACTTACCAATCTTGTGAAATTTTACAAATGCATTTAGAATGCTATTAATTCATGAAAAAGAGGTGCTCAATATGTCTAAGAAGTTATATGGCTCAGATGTAGTAATTGATAGCCTGAAAAAACATGGGGTTGATCTGGTATTCGGTATTCCCGGTGCCAAGATCGACCGTTTGTTTGAAGGGCTCGACGGCAAAGATAGCGAAGGTGCGCCGAAGCTGATCGTTACCCGTCACGAACAAAATGCAGTCTTTATGGCACAGGCCTACGCACGTTTGACCGGCAAGACTGGTGTTGCGGTTAGCACATCAGGACCGGGTGTCGGAAACCTCACAACCGGAATTATGACAGCCAGTGCGGAAGGTGACCCCATCTTAGCAATCGGTGGTCAGGTACCACGAAAGGACCTCCACAGACTGACTCACCAGAGCACCCCTTCAGCTGAGATTATGGCGCCAATTACCCGCTACAGTGCGGAAATTCAAGATCCAAATAACATTTCAGAAATTATGGCCAACGCCTTTGAAGCAGCTCAAGGAGCCGAAAAGGGTGCTTCTTTCGTTAGCTTGCCCCAAGACGTTGACGATGCAGTGGTCGATGAAGAACCGCTGCCAATCTACCAAGCACCAAAGATGGGCCCCGCAGCCAGCGATGATTTAGCCAAGCTGGTGGACTTGATCAAGGAAGCCAAGATGCCCGTATTCTTGGTCGGTCAACGTGGCGGGAGCGAAAAGGTGGCCGTTGCTCTGCATGACCTGCTCAAAGATTTTGCCTTCCCAGTCGTGGAAACCTTCCAGGCCGCTGGTGTGGTTTCACGTGAACTTGAAGATCAGTCGTTCTTCGGCCGGATTGGTTTATTCCGTAACCAAGTCGGTGACCAACTCCTGCAAGAAAGTGACTTGGTATTGGCGGTCGGCTATGATGCGATCGAATACGAACCCCGCAACTGGAACAAGGAAGGCAAACTGCGGATCGTTAACCTCGACACCAAGGCTGCCCAAATCGACAACCACTACACGCCAATCATGCAGTTGGTCGGTGACTTGCCTGCCAGCCTGAAGCAACTTCACGCACTGCTCGATGGCTACCACTACCCAGCAGAGGCTAAGGGCAAGCTCGCTGAATACAAGGCCAAGCTCGATGAAGACAAAGAACGCAAGGCGCCACAAAGCCACGGTAAGAGTCATCCACTGGCAATCGTTCAAGCAATCCAAGAAAACGTCGACGATGACATGATCGTGAGCCTCGATGTTGGTTCACACTACATCTGGATGGCCCGTCACTTCCGCAGTTACAAGCCACGCCACCTCTTGATCTCCAATGGTATGCAGACGCTGGGTGTTGGCTTGCCATGGGCGATGGTGGCCTCAATGTTGCACCCTGAACGTAAGGCTGTCGCGGTCTGCGGGGATGGTGGGTTCCTCTTCTCCGGTGTTGAACTTTCCACTGCGGTCCAACAAAAGCTCAACCTGGTCGTGGTGGTTTGGAATGACGACTCACACTACGACATGGTGAAGTTCCAGGAAGAATTGAAATACCCACAAGCTGCCGGGGTCAAGTTCGGTGACTGCGATATTGTTAAGTTTGCCGACAGTTTTGGCGCTACCGGTCTGCGGGTAAACGACCCATCAGAGCTTGGAGATGTGATGAAGAAGGCCTTTGAAACTGACGGCCCAGTAGTTGTCGACGTTCCGGTTGACTACAGCAACAACAAGGAATTGGCAGCCCACTTGATTGATTCACAATTAGGTTAAGAAAGGGAATGATCTTATCAGTACACTATTTGAACATGGCACATTAGCCTCCTTGATGGCGGGAAACATGGCGGGAACAATGACCACTCGTGACCTTTTGAAGCATGGCTCAACTGGGATTGGGACCTTTGATGGCCTCGATGGTGAAGTTGTGATTGTTGACGGAGAAGTCTACCAAGCCGTTTCTAGCGGGAAGGTTAATCACGTGACGGACCTAGATGCCAAGATGCCATTTGCGTCAGTTCACGAACCAGCTGACCTGGAGAAATTGGACTTGAAGGGTGTCGACTTCGCATACCTGAACGGGGCTTTTGAAAAGGAACACAAGCTTGGCAACGTCTTCGCTGCAATCCGCCTGTATGGTTCGTTTAGCCACGTCAAGGTTCGAATCGCGCCTAAGCAAGAACGTCCATACCCAAGCCTGCTTGAGGTAGCGAAGGGACAACCTACTTTCGTTCGCGATGAAGTTCCCGGCATGATCGTCGGTTACTATGCGCCAGAAATCTTTGGTAGCGTCACCGCGGCCGGTTGGCACCTCCACTTCCTTTCTGATGACCGTGAATTTGCGGGCCACCTGCTCGAATTCACCGCTGACCAGTTGACGGGTGACTTGCAGGTCTTTGATTCATTTGAACAACACTTCCCAGTAGACGATCAAGAATTCCGTGACGGGGAAGTTGATTTGGAAACTTTGCGTGATGGAATCGCTCAATCCGAGAGAAACTAAGAATAAAATTTTTGGCTGGCATTATCCTATATTCGCCGGCCTTTTTTATGGAGAAATTGACACATCATGGTTATTAGTTCTTTGACATCGATTGTGAGAGATATTAAGCTATAAACGTTGACGTTTTAAAAGACTGATTGGCTGATAATTCGTGAAAAAGTCTTTACTTGTCTTTAAAACTAAAGTATATTTCCTATATAACAAACGAAATATAGAATGTGAAACATAATGTTCGTGTATTGTGAGAGGGGATTTTTGCGATGATGACAGATATTGAAATTGCAAATCAAGCGGAAATGAAGCCGATTAAAGAAATCGCTGAAAAGATTGGCTTAGGCGAAGATGATATTGAACAATACGGTAAGTACAAGGCTAAGATCTCTTTGCCTGTCCAAGCTCACCCAGACAAGAAGCACAAGTTGGTTCTGGTTACTTCCATCAACCCAACTCCTGCTGGTGAAGGTAAGTCTACCGTCCTCGTCGGATTAGGTGACGCAATGAACCAACTTGGTCACCAAACTGTCATCGCCATGCGTGAACCTTCCATGGGTCCTGTCTTTGGTATCAAGGGTGGTGCTACTGGTGGTGGTTACAGCCAAGTGGTACCAATGGAAGACATTAACCTCCACTTTACAGGCGATCTCCACGCTTTGACCAGTGCTAACAACACCCTGGCCGCATTGATCGACAACTACATCATGCGTGACAACAAGCTCAATCTTGACCCACGCCGGATTATCTGGAAGCGTGTGGAAGATGTTAACGACCGTGCATTGCGTAATATCATGACTGGTCTCGGTGGTATCATGCAAGGTGTTCCTCGTGAAACTGGTTTTGACATCACTGCTGCTTCAGAATTGATGGCCATCCTCTGTCTTTCAACCGACCTGATGGACTTGAAGAAGCGTGTCGGCAAAATCGTCGTCGGCTACACTTACGACAAGAAGCCGGTGACCGTCGCTGAAATGGGCTTTGCGGACGCAATTACCATCCTACTCAAGGACGCTATCAAGCCTAACTTGGTCCAAACTCTTGACCACACCCCAACCATCATCCACGGTGGACCTTTCGCCAACATTGCCCACGGTTGTAACAGTGTTTTGGCTACTAAGACCGCTATGCAACTGGCTGACTACACCGTTACTGAATCTGGTTTCGGTGCTGACCTGGGTGCGGAAAAGTTCATGGACATCAAGCGCCGTGTACTCGGCAAGAACCCCGATGCAGTCGTAATCGTTGCGACCGTTCGTGCCCTCGAATACAACGGTGGCGCTACTTTGGAAGACTTGAAGGGTGAAAACCTCCCACAATTGAAGGAAGGTATGGCCAACCTCAACCGCCACATCAAGAACATGCAACGGTTCGGTGTTCCATTGGTTGTTGCTGTGAACCACTTCGCTACCGATACAGATGCTGAAATTAAGATGATCGAAGACAACTGTAAGGAACTCGGTGTCAATGTTGTTAAGGTTGACGCCTGGGCAAAGGGTGGTGCAGGTACGCATGACCTCGCCGAAGAAGTTGTCCGCCTGGCAGACCAGGACAGTGAATTCCACGAACTTTACGAATTGGAAGACACTCCAGAAGACAAGGTCCGCACAGTTGCTACTAAGATCTACGGTGCTAAGGATGTCGTATTCAGTCGCAAGGCCCAAAAGCAATTGAAGCAATTCGCTGACCTCGGCTGGAACAACATGCCAGTATGTATTGCCAAGACCCAATACTCATTCACTGATGACCAAACCCGCCTTGGTGCACCAGAAGACTTCACGTTCCACATCCGTGAATTCGTACCAAAGCTCGGTGCCGGCTTCATCGTTGCGCTTTCTGGTAACATGATGACGATGCCAGGACTTTCCAAGGTTCCAGCAGCTGTCAACATGACTATCGACGAAAACCGCAAGATCACCGGTTTATTCTAATTAAATGAAAAAGGCTACGTTTGCGCGTGGCCTTTTAGTATTGTTTGAGTTAAAACGAACATTAAAACAGTAACATTTATTTATGTTCGATGTTAATCTTGAATAGCAATAAATGATTTGGTATTCTAAAAGCAGTTTATAAGGAGGTAACGTGATGAGCGATATTAGTGTTGTGATGGGCAGTAAGTCGGACTGGCCAACTGTTTCCGAGGCTTGTAAGATCATAGATCAATTCGGTGTGAAATACGATAAGAATGTGATTTCAGCTCACCGGATGCCTAATGAAATGTTCGCCTTTGCGCAAGAATCCGTTGATAATGGTACCAAGGTGATCATTGCCTGCGCTGGTGGGGCGGCTCACTTGCCGGGGATGATCGCGGCTAACACGCCATTGCCAGTAATTGGGATTCCTGGACAGACCAAGGCGCTAGGCGGGATGGATTCACTCTTGTCGATTGTTCAAATGCCCGCTGGAATTCCAGTTGCGACGACTGCAATTGGTGTGGCTGGTGCTAAGAATGCAGCGCTGCTCGCTCTTCAGATTTTAGGGATTACCGACAAGACGATTCAAAATAAGATCGTGGATTACCGCAAGCAAATGCACGACGCAGCGATGGAAAGTGGGGAACACCTTGACTAAAATGATTCAACAAGGCCAAACGATCGGGATCATCGGTGGTGGTCAACTCGGTCAGATGATGGCACTCGATGCGAAGTTGACGGGGATGCGGGTGATCATCTTAGATCCAACCCCCGATTGCCCCGCCGGTCAGTGTGCTGATGACCAGATTGTTGCCGAATATTCTGATATCGCAGCGATTGAGGAATTAGCACAACGCTCCGATGTGTTAACGTATGAATTTGAAAATGTTGACTTGAAGGCGCTAGAAGACGTCGCGGACAAAGTCTACATTCCTCAGGGAACACAACTTTTGTACACGACAAAGAACCGGATCCGGGAAAAGACTTTCCTTCGTGACGCGGGCCTGCAAACCGCTCCATTCCGTGCTGTGAAGAATCGCTCTGATCTTGACCGCGCGATTACCGAACTCGGTTACCCCTGCGTCCTCAAGACTTGTGAGGGTGGTTATGATGGCCACGGCCAAGAAGTCCTGCACTCCGCCTCTGACCTCGACAAGTGCGATGGCATTTTATCTACCAAGGACGCGATCCTCGAAGGTTGGGTGCCATTTAAGGAGGAATGTTCCGTGATGGTGGCGCGTAACGAAAACGGCGAAGTGACGACCTTCCCCGTTTCTGAAAATATCCACCGCAACGAAATATTACATCTCAGCATTGTTCCTGCGCGAATCCCAGGTAAGTTACGCAAGCGGGCCGAAGAGATGGCGGTCAAGATTGCTGACGCGATTAACCTGTGCGGAATCCTAGGAGTAGAAATGTTTGTCGGGGATGACGGTGAATTGTACGTTAACGAATTGGCACCCCGTCCACACAACTCTGGCCACTACACGATTGAGGCCTGCAACTTCTCGCAATTTGCAATCCACAACCGGGCGATCTGCAACTGGCCACTACCAAAGATCAAGCTATTACAAGACGTGGTGATGGTCAACGTCTTGGGCCAACATGTCGAAGGAGTTCGCAAAATGATTGCCCAAAAACCGGACTGGCACTTCCATGATTACGGCAAGGCTGAAGTACGCCATAACCGTAAGATGGGCCATGTCACCATCCTGACCGATGACCTTGACACGACCGTGAAGGAAATTGCAGATACTCATATTTGGGATTAATCGGTTTGCGACTGTCCCAAGCTATGTGATAATTAAATTTAGAACAGAAAAAGAGAGGAATTTATTCGATGATTGATCGTTATACAAGCCCTGAAATGGCAAAGATCTGGAGCTTAGAAACCCAATACCAATGCTGGTTAGAAGTTGAAATTGCAGCTGACGAAGCGTGGAGCAAGCTCGGCCACATCCCAGCTGAAGACGTGGAGAAGATCCGTAAGAATGCGAAGTTCGACGTAGAAGGTATTGCTGAAATCGAAGCGGTGACCCACCATGACGTGATCGCCTTCACCCGGAACGTTTCTAAGTCACTCGGTCCTGAACGGAAGTGGGTTCACTACGGTATGACCAGTACTGATGTCGTGGATACCGCTCAAGGTCTGCGCTTGAAGAAGGCCAACGACATCTTGAGAAAGGACATCGATGACTTTATCGCCGTACTCAAGGACATGGCTGAAAAGTACAAATACACCGTCTGCATGGGCCGTACTCACGGGATTCACGCCGAACCAACCACTTTTGGATTGAAGGCAGCTCGTTGGTACTCAGAAATGCTGCGGAACAAGGAACGCTTCGAACACGCCGCTCGTGGTGTCGAAGCCGGTAAGATCTCCGGTGCGGTTGGTACATTCGCTGAAGTGGACCCATTCGTCGAAGAATACGTCTGCAAGCGTCTCGGACTCCACGCCCAAGAAATCTCTACCCAGGTTCTTCCACGTGACCTCCACGCCGAATACATCGCTGCGATCGCATTAGTCGGTACCAGCATGGAAGAAATCGCTACTGAAATTCGTTCCCTTCAACGGACTGAAATCCATGAAGTCGAAGAACACTTTGCTAAGGGTCAAAAGGGTTCTTCAGCAATGCCACACAAGCGTAACCCAATCGCCTCCGAAAATATCTGTGGTTGTGCACGGGTACTCAGAGGTCACGTGGTTACTGCTTACGAAGACGTCGCATTGTGGCACGAACGCGACATCTCCCACTCCAGCGCAGAACGGATGATTTTACCAGACTCCACTGCGCTACTTGACTACATGCTTCGTCGGATGGGTCGCCTGCTCAAGAACCTCGACGTCTTCCCAGAAACAATGAAGAAGAACATGGACAAGACACTCGGCCTGATCTACTCCGGTCGTGTGCTGCTTAAGTTGGTTGAAAGTGGCCTGAGCCGTGAAGATGCTTATGACTTGATTCAACCATACACAGCCAAGTGCTGGGCAGACCAAGTTCCATTCCGTCCACTGCTCGAAGCTGACCCGGTAATCCAAAAGCAATTAAGCACAGAAGACTTGAACGACGCCTTTGACTACCACTGGCACCTCCGCCACGTTGACGACGTATACAAGCGCCTCGGCTTAGATTAAAATTCACTCTCTTTGGTCGTGATATTTTCTCGCGGCCTTTTTTTGTGGGGTAAATTTGGCAAAAGATTAATATTGTTTGTGAAATTAATGTTTAATTCTTTAGAAAACGAACATTGAAAACGTTAAACAAAAATAAAGTTAATGTTTCCCGTTGACAGGCAATTGGCTAGATAGTATATTGACAGTATCAAGAACGAATAAATATCGTTCGCACTCTTTGTAACGTTCGTATTTTACCAAAGGAGTCAAACCGAAAATGGAAAAGTTATTGTATACCGGTAAAGCTAAGCAAATGTGGCAAACGGATGATCCCGAAGTATTGCGGGTCGTGTACATGGACCAAGCAACTGCCCTGAACGGTAAGGAAAAGGACCATTTCGCAGGTAAGGGGGAAGCTGCAAACGCGATCTCTACCTTGGTATTCCAATACTTGATCGATCACGGTATTACGACTCACTTTATTAAGAAACTCTCTGAAAACGAAGAATTAGTTAAGAAGTGCGACATGGTACCACTCGAATTCGTAACGAGAAACGTTGTCGCAGGTCACTTCGCTAGTCGTTACGGCTTAGAAGAGGGGAGCGCGCTCAAGGAACCAGTAGAAGAAACCTTCTACAAGAGCGATGCACTCGATGATCCATTCATCAACGAATCAGCTTCCGTTGCCCTCGGCTTTGCGACTCACGAAGAATTAGCCCAAATGTGGGGGATCTGCCGCAAGGTCAACGCGCTTTTGACTGATCTCTGTGCTAAGGCGGGGATGCGCTTAGTCGACTTCAAACTGGAATTTGGTCGTCTCAGCAATGGCCAAATCATCCTGGCCGACGAATTTTCACCTGACAACTGCCGTCTCTGGGACTTGGAAACCAACGCCCACCTCGACAAGGATGTCTACAGAAGAAAGCTCGCTGATTTGACCACTACCTACGATGAAGTGTTTGCACGGTTAGAAAAAGCAATTGCGGAGGAACAATAATGACTAAAGTTCGGATTTTCGTTACATACAAGTCCTCAGTTTTCGATCCCCAAGGTGACACGGTGACTAAGACCATCCACCAATTAGGTCACGAAGAAGTTAAGGATGTGCAAGTTGGTAAGTTCTTTGACGTTACCATCGACGCCACTGGTGACCAAGTTGACGCGGTCGTGAGAGAAATCGCTGAAAAGTTGTTAGTGAACTTCAACATGGAAACTTACACCTACCAAGTATCGGAGGATTAAGAATGAAAATTGCGGTAATCGTTTTTCCTGGTTCTAACTGTGACGTCGACTTGTTCGAAGCGCTCGGCACTGTTTGCGGCGCTGACGTCGACTATGTTTCACACAAGGCAGAAAGTCTCGACGGGTATGACGCGGTAATGCTGCCGGGGGGATTTTCATACGGTGACTACCTGCGTTCTGGTGCCATCGCCCGGTTCGCTCCGGTGATGAAGGAAGTCGTGAAGATGGCTGATGAAGGTAAACCGGTCTTTGGTACCTGCAACGGATTCCAAATTTTGACTGAAGCGGGCCTCTTGCCTGGTGCTTTGAAGCGTAACGACAGCCAAAAGTTTGTTTGCAAGACTGTTCCACTGGAAGTCGTAAACAACCAGACTCTGTTTACTAGCCAATACCAAGAACACGAACGGATTGCCCTGCCAATTGCGCACGCTGACGGTAGCTACTACGCTGACTTGAAGACGTTGGACGAACTCGAAGCCAACCACCAAGTCGTTTTCCGGTACGCAGAAGAAAACCCTAATGGTAGCCTGCGTAACATCGCTGGAATCACCAACAAGCGCGGTAACGTTCTCGGCATGATGCCACACCCCGAACGTGCAGTCGAAGCCATCCTCGGAAACACTGATGGTCTGCGCTTATTCAAGTCCTTGTTGCAAAACGGTCAAGCAAAAGTGGAGGAATAACGATGAAGCAAGCGATGTCACCGGAAGAAATCAAAGAAAAGAAGCCCTACCTTGATTGGAGTTTGAGCGAACGAGAATACAACTACATCTCAGAAAAGCTCCTGGGACGCCTGCCAAACTACACGGAAACTGGCTTGTTCTCTGCAATGTGGAGTGAACACTGTTCCTACAAGAAGTCCAAGCCCGTCCTGCGTTGGTTCCCTAATAAGAATGACCGTGTGCTGCAAGGTCCTGGTGAAGGTGCCGGGGTCGTCGACATTGATGATGGCCAAGCTGTAGTGTTCAAGGCTGAATCTCATAACCACCCCACGACGGTCGAACCATACCAAGGTGCCGCAACCGGTGTCGGTGGGATCTTGCGTGACATCTTCTCTATGGGTGCCCGCCCAGTCGCTTCACTCGATTCACTTCATTTCGGTGAGCTCGACAACAACCAAACCCGGATGAAGGTCGCTGGTACTGTTCGCGGGATCGGTGACTACGGTAACTGTATGGGGATCCCAACCGTCGCAGGTGAAACCACATTTGATGCCTGCTACCAAGGTAATGTCTTGTGTAACGCCATGAGTGTCGGCTTGATGGACCAAAAAGATATTCAAAAGGGTAAGGCAGCCGGTGTCGGCAATGCCGTAATGTACGTCGGTGCCAAGACTGGTCGTGATGGTATTCACGGTGCCACATTTGCCTCTGCTGATTTTAGTGACGAAAACGCCACCCAACGTTCCGCCGTTCAAGTAGGTGACCCCTTTATGGAAAAACTCCTGCTCGAAGCCTGCCTCGACGTGATCACCAAGCACCCGGACTGGCTCGTCGGTATCCAAGACATGGGGGCTGCCGGAATTGTTTCCTCCAGTGCCGAAATGGCGTCTGAAGGACAAAGTGGGATGGACCTGGACCTGGACCTCGTACCACAACGGGAAACGGGGATGTCAGCTTATGAAATCATGCTGAGTGAATCCCAAGAACGGATGCTGCTCTGTGTAAACAAGGGTCACGAAGAAGACGTCCAAAAGATCTTCCAAGAATACGACCTCGAAGCCGTAACGATCGGCCGGATCACTGAAGGTCACCAATACGTTCTCCGCCACGACGGCCAAGTGGTCTGTGACATCCCAGTATCGACATTGACTGACGATGTTTTGGAAGAAGAAAGCGAAGAAAAGAAACCTGCACGGATCACCGCCGCAGAAGCCCAAGAAGCCTGGAAGCCAGAAATCGCAGACGTGGCACAAACGCTCCGTGACCTTCTCCAACAAAGCACCATCGCCGACAAGTCCAGCCTGTTTGAACAATACGATTCACAAGTACGGACGAGCACGGTGGTGGGACCGGGTTCAGATGCTGGTGTCATCCGTGTCCGTGGTACTCACAAGGGCCTTTCGATGACGACTGACGGCAACGGTCGCTTCGTTTACTTAAGTCCTGAAATCGGTGGGAAGATCGCCCTGGTCGAAGCCGCATCAAACATCATTTCATCTGGTGCAGAACCACTGGCAATCACTGACTGCCTGAACTACGGTGATCCTAACGATCCAGAAATCTTCTGGGAACTCCACCAATCAGTGAAGGGAATGGCTGAAGCGTGCCGAGTATTCGACACCCCAGTCATCTCCGGGAACGTTTCCCTCTACAACGAAAACAACGGCCAAGCCATCCACCCAACTCCAATGGTCGGAATGGTTGGTTTAGTAAAGGATATTGAATATGTGATCCCATCAATGGCGCAAAATGCCGGCGACTGCGTTTACCTGATCGGACGTACTGGCGCTGATTTTGCGGGATCTGAATTACAAAAGATGGTCCAAGGAGATATTAGCGGTGTCTTAAATGACTTTGATATCAACGAAGTACACGACTACCTGATGAAGCTCCTCGGACAAATGCAAGCGGGACACGTAACTAGCTCACACGACTTGAGTGAAGGTGGACTTGGAGTGGCCTTGAGCGAGATGCTGTTCAAGACCGACCTCGGGATGGACCTGGACTTACGCGAATTGACAGCGGAACTGCTCTTTAGCGAAACCCCAGGACGCCTGGTTGTTACTGTTCCAACAGAATTTACCGCTGAATTTGAACAAGCTATGGGTGATGTTGCCAAGATGGTCGGTGTAGTCACAAACACGCACTGGCTGGAAGCGCACCTGGCTGATGCGGAATTAAACGAAAATGTTTCTCAACTTCAACAATTATGGGAGGAGGCACTGCCTTGCCAGCTGAAATCAAAGGACTAAACGAAGAATGTGGTGTCTTTGGTGTGTTCGGCGCACCGGACGCGAGCCAGCTGACATACTACGGCTTGCACACTCTTCAACACCGTGGCCAAGAAGGCGCAGGGATTGTCTCTAGTGATGGTGGCGAATTGTACCAACACCGCGATCGGGGCCTGCTCTCAAAGGTATTTGAAGACAAGGACGAACTGAGCCGCTTAGTCGGTGACTCCGCAATTGGACACGTCCGTTACGGTACTACAGGGCACAACTCAATCGCCAACGTGCAACCTTTTCTCTTCCGTTTTCACGACGGGGATGTGGCTTTGGCGCATAACGGTAATTTGACCAATGCCGTCACTCTCCGTCGCCAACTCGAAGACGAAGGGGCGGTCTTCCAATCAGATTCTGATACCGAAATTTTGATCCACCTCATCCGCAAGCACATTAAGGACGGATTCATTCCCGCCTTGAAGAAGAGCTTGAACCAGGTTAAGGGTGGATTCGCCTACCTCTTGTTGCAAAAGGACCGGCTGATTGCAGCTTTGGACCCCAACGGAATTCGTCCACTCTGCATCGGTCAGCTCGAGAACGGTGCCTACGTGGTCGCTAGTGAAACCTGTGCCCTGGATATCATCGACGCTAAGCTTGTCCGTGACGTCCAACCGGGTGAGTTGATCATTATTGACAAGGATGGGCTCAAGATCGACCACTACACAACTGATACGCAACTGGCGATCTGCTCAATGGAATACATCTACTTCGCCCGTCCTGACTCCATCATCCACGGTGTCACTGTCCACAACGCCCGCAAGGAAATGGGTCGGCGTCTTGCAAAGGAACACCCAGTGGATGCCGATATCGTGATCGGGGTGCCGAATTCTTCTCTTTCAGCTGCTTCCGGTTACGCCGAAGAGATTGGCCTGCCATACGAAATGGGTTTGATCAAGAACCAATACGTGGCGCGGACTTTTATCCAACCAACCCAGGCATTACGGGAACGCGGTGTCCACTTGAAACTCTCGGCTGTACGCGGTGTGGTTAGTGGCAAAAAAGTCGCGGTGGTTGACGACTCAATCGTCCGTGGTACCACCTCCAAGCAAATCGTGAAGATGCTGCGTGATGCTGGCGCAAAGGAAGTACACATGCTGATTGCGTCACCTCCATTCAAGTTCCCATGCTTCTATGGAATTGATATTTCTACCCGTTCAGACCTGATAGCTGCACACTACACGGTCGATGAAATGCGGGACTTGATCGGCGCTGACTCACTGAGTTTTCTCAGCGTGGAATCACTGGTCAAGGCGATCAATATTCCAGATGCCGGTGATGCTCCATATGGTGGTTTGACGGTCGCATACTTCAACGCCGACTATCCAACGCCACTGTACGACTACGAAGCGGGCTACCTGAAGTCACTGAGCGAACAAGAACAACGGGAAAGAAAGGAGCGCGTGGCACGATGAATCGTTACCAAGAAGCGGGTGTTGATGTTAACGCCGGGTACGAACTGGTGAACCGAATCAAAAACGCGGTTGCTTCCACTCACCGCAGCGGTGTTGTTGGTGGTATCGGCAGTTTTGGTGGACTTTTCGACCTGGGTGAATTAAACGTGAAACACCCCATTTTGGTTTCCGGCACGGATGGTGTTGGTACCAAGCTCTTAATTGCCCAACAAATGGACAAGCACGACACGATTGGGATTGACGTGGTCGCTATGTGCGTGAATGATGTCTTAGCCCAGGGTGCCGAACCGCTCTACTTTTTGGATTACATCGCCACGGGACACAATGAACCGACCAAGATGGCAGATATTGTCACTGGTGTCGCACAAGGGTGTCGTCAAGCCGGCGCTGCCTTGATCGGTGGTGAAACTGCGGAAATGCCCGACATGTACGCTAAGGACGAGTACGATTTAGCCGGGACCGTGACCGGTGTGGTGGAAAAAGATGAGATGCTAACTGCGGAAATGCCAAGTGCCGGGGATGTTTTAATCGGACTGCCATCGAGTGGGATCCACTCCAACGGTTTCTCCCTCGTGCGACAAATCCTATTCAAGGACCACGACGTTCAACTAACCGACACACCCGGTGAATTAGAAGGGCAAACGGTCGGAGAAGCCATCCTTGCACCCACTAAGATTTACGTGAAGCAAGTGTTGCCATTAGTTCGGCAAAAACTCGTTTCCGGGATCGGCCACATCACTGGTGGGGGACTGATCGAAAACGTGCCCCGGATGTACGGGGATGACCTCCAAGCCGTGATCAACTCCAGCACCTGGCCACAACTGCCGGTCTTTAACTATCTCCGTCAGCTGGGCGACTTACCGCTGGATGATTGCTGGCAAACCTTCAACATGGGGATCGGGATGGTGCTTTCCGTCAAGCCAGAACACGTTGACGCGGTTCAAAAGATTCTCGCTGACCATGAACAAGATTCATACCAAATCGGCTACTTGCAGGACCGTCCTGAAGACGCCGAGAAGATTGAAATTAAGTGAGGAGTAAATATGAAAGTTGCAATTTTTGCATCCGGAAATGGAACCAACTTCGAAGCTTTAGCCAAGCGTTTTGAGTCCGGTGAATTCCCTGGTGAATTGGTACTGCTCTTCTGCAATCACCCTGATGCACCGGTGATGGAACGTGCAAAGCGTCTCAAAATTCCGGCAGAGAGTTTTACCGTTAAGTCATGTGGAGGCAAGGAAGAATACGAAAAGAAGGTCCTTGCGCTGCTGAAAGAACACAAAATTGATTTCATCGTCCTCGCTGGATATCTCCGGGTCGTGGGCGCAACGATTCTCGATGAATATGACCACCGGATGATTAACCTTCACCCGGCCTGGTTGCCTGAATATCCTGGCCTGCATTCCATCGAACGGGCCTTTGAAGACGGTAAGAGCCAAACTGGTGTCACGGTCCACTACATCGACGCGGACCTCGACGCCGGACCAATCATCGCCCAGTGTCACGTGCCAATTCTGCCAACTGATACGTTGGAAACACTGGAGACACGGGTGCATGAAGTCGAACATCAACTTTTCCCATTAGCATTACGACAAGCTTTAACGGCGGCAACAGAAAAGGAGCATGAATAATGAAACGAGCATTGGTAAGTGTATCTGACAAGACAAATCTGGTCCCATTCGTGAAGGGTCTGGAAGAAAACGGCTACGAAATTGTTTCTACTGGTGGTACTAAGAAGGCCTTAGATGATGCTGGTGTAAAGACGATCGGTATCGAAGACGTTACGCACTTTCCAGAAATCCTCGACGGCCGTGTGAAGACCCTCAACCCATACGTACATGGGGGCTTGCTTGCACGTCGCGACCTGCCAGAACACATGGAAACCTTGAAGGAACATGAGATCACTCCAATCGACTTGGTCTGTGTCAACCTTTACCCATTCAAGCAAACCATCGAAAAACCAGATGTCACTCTTGAAGACGCCATCGAAAACATTGATATCGGTGGCCCATCCATGGTGCGTTCCGCTGCCAAGAACTACCATGACGTGACAATCGTGGTCGACAAGGATGATTACGACCAAGTGCTCACTGAAATCAAAAAGGACGGGGATACGACTCTGGAAACACGGACGAAGCTGGCTGCCAAGGCCTTCCGTCACACCGCTTCCTACGATTCTTTGATTTCCCAATACCTGACCAAGCAAAATGGCCTCGAAGACCCAGAAAAGCTCACTTTAACCTGGGACTTGAAGGAAACCATGCGTTACGGGGAAAACGGTCACCAAAAGGCATGGTTGTACGAAGATGCAATGCCAAAGTCCTTCTCAGTGCTGCAAGCTAAGCAACTTCATGGTAAGAAGCTTTCCTACAACAACATTAAGGACGCCGATGAAGCCCTTCGTTGTATCCGCGAATTTGACCAACCAGCTGTGGTGGCCATGAAGCATATGAACCCATGTGGTATTGGCCAAGGCGACAACCTTGAACAAGCATGGGACCGCGCTTACGAAGCTGATACAGTGTCAATCTTCGGTGGTGTGATCGCTCTGAACCGCCAAGTGGACCTTGCGACTGCTGAAAAGATGCACAAGATTTTTCTGGAAATCATCATTGCGCCAGGATTTGATGACGACGCGTTTGAATTACTGTCCAAGAAGAAGAACATCCGCCTGCTCACGGTTGATTTCTCCAAGAAGGATGAAGACGTTCGTCATGAAGTGGTCTCCGTCATGGGTGGACTTCTGGTACAAGAACAAGACGTCCTGGACGAAGACTACCATGACTGGGAATGCGTAACCGACGTCAAACCAACTGAGGAACAACTCAAGGCGATGATGTTTGCTTGGAAGGCGGTTAAGCACGCCAAGTCCAACGCCATCGTGGTCGCAAACGGAGAACGGACGCTCGGTGTCGGCGAAGGTCAACCAAACCGGATAGACTCACTCAAGATTGCGGTCAAGCATGCCGGGGATGACGTTGAAGGTTCTGTGATGGCTAGTGATGCCTTCTTCCCATTCGGTGACTGTGTGGAATACGCTGGGGAACACGGTATCAAGGCTGTTGTTCAACCTGGTGGCTCAATCCGTGACCAAGAATCAATTGATATGGCTAACAAGTACGGTATCGCGATGGTAACTACTGGTGTTCGTCACTTCCGTCACTAGTCAATACTTATTAGGAGGATCAGCATGGCAGGACAAGTCAATGTGTTAGTTGTTGGTGAAGGTGGTCGTGAATTTGCGATTGCCAAGAAGTTACAAGAAAGCCCGCACGTCAAGCAAGTCTACTGTGCACCGGGCAACGTTGGGATGCCAACAGTTGGCGTAAAACCAGTGGGAATTGCGGAAAGTGACTTTGCAGGCCTGATTAAGTTCGCTAAAGAACATGAGGTTGCCTGGACGTTTGTTGGTCCGGAAGACTGCTTAGTGGACGGGATTGTCGACGATTTCCGCGCTGCTGGATTGAAGGCGTTTGGCCCCTCAGCCCGTGCCGCCCAACTGGAAGGCTCCAAGGAATACGCCCTTAATTTCATGAACAACTACAATGTACCAACTGCTCGCCACGTTTCATTCCGTGACCGCACTGCTGCCATCGCTGGTGTTGACCAATTTGGCTTCCCAGTGGTTATCAAGGAAAACGGACTCGCGGGAGGTAAGGGGGTTGTGATTGCCCCAAACCGTGAAACTGCCGTCGAGACAATCAACGAGATGTTTGACCAAGGCCAATCTCGGCTGGTGCTGGAAGAATGCTTGGTTGGACCTGAATACTCCATGTTTGTCCTCTTGAGCAACGGCCACTACCGGATCCTTCCAATGGCGCAAGACCACAAGCGTGCATACGATGGTGATAAGGGTCCAAACACTGGTGGGATGGGTGCCTACAGTCCATTGCCACAACTCGAGGACGCTGATCGTCAACGGATTATCGATGAGGTGGTCAAGCCAACCGTCGCCGGACTCGTTGCTGGTGAATACCACTACCACGGTATTTTGTACATCGGCCTGATCATGTGTGAAGATGGTCCCAAGGTGATCGAATACAACGTCCGTTTTGGTGATCCGGAAACCCAGGTGATCTTGCCACGTCTGAAGACTGACCTGTTTGAACTGGTCGACAAGTCCTTGAATGACGAGGATCTTCCGGAAATTGAAGAAGATGAACGCGCCAGCTTTGGTGTTGTCGTAGCTTCCAAGGGCTATCCGCAAAATCCGCTTCACGGACAGTTGCTGTGTGAATTCCCAGCCGCAGCCGGCATCAATATCGATTTTGCCAACGTGACCGGAACTTTGGATGAGCTCAAGGGCAACGGGGGACGGCTCTTAATGGTCGAAACCCTCGCGTCAACATTACAAGAAGCCCACGACGCCGTTTATGATTACTTGAATTCACTCGATCTGCCGGAATGCTTCTATCGTGGTGATATCGGTGCCAAGGCCGGTTTGTAGGCAAAGGAAAATTCATCCACGGTCTTGGAATTTGCCCGTATTTGGATTAAAATGAACTAGTATGCTATTTCACATAGCGATTATTTAAGAAGAAAGAGGTCAATTGAACATGGCTAAATTAGTACTTATCCGTCACGGTCAAAGTGAATGGAACTTATCAAACCAATTTACTGGTTGGGTAGATGTTGACTTAAGCGAAAACGGTGTTGAACAAGCTAAGAACGCTGGTAAGGCTCTTAAGGAACACGGCATCCAATTCGATTACGCATACACTTCAGTATTGAAGCGTGCGATCAAGACTTTGCACTACGCTCTGGAAGGCTGCGACCAACTCTGGATTCCTGAAACCAAGACTTGGCGCTTAAACGAACGTCACTACGGCGCACTCCAAGGTCACAACAAGCAAAAGGCTGCTGAAAAGTACGGTGACGAACAAGTTCACATTTGGCGTCGTTCATACGATGTTTTGCCTCCACTGCTGAGTGCTGATGACGAAGGTTCTGCTGCTAAGGATCGTCGTTACGCTAACCTTGACCCACGTACTATTCCTGGTGGTGAAAACTTAAAGGTTACTCTCGAACGTGTTATCCCATTGTGGCAAGACGAAATTGCTCCAAAGCTTCTTGATGGCAAGAACGTTATCATCGCTGCACACGGTAACTCTCTCCGTGCTTTGAGCAAGTACATCGAACAAATTTCTGACGAAGACATCATGAACTTGGAAATGGCTACTGGTCAACCAGTTGTTTACGACTTCGATGAAAAGCTCAACGTTTTGAGCAAGGAAAAGTACTAAAATTATTGTGAGACGGTCCTACCGTTGAACATTCAAGCGCCGGTGTATCCTACGCCAGCGCTTTTTATTATGAAAATCATAAAGAACAGTGAAAAAACGGCGAATTTTTGACATAAAAATTGAGCTTGTGATTTCTTATGATATGATTGAATATAAATTATTTCGAAAAGGTGGAAATTTTTCCTATGAAGAAACAACATAGTTTATCTTTAGGTGCCTTTTTCAAGGAACTTAAGGCGCTTGTTAAGCCGGGCTACTTAGCTGCAATGTGGCCTGCTGGTGGGATGACTTTGATTTACATGGCATTGGCCTGCGTAATCAGTCTGTTCATTAGCAATATTTTGCAAGCAATGATGATGAGTGTAATGCTGATGATGTACGGGATGGCATCTCCTGTGACACTGCTGTTTGGCTTGCTTGAAATGATTGTGGGATTAGTTGTACTGGCCGGTGTTGGTTTCTACTACAGCTTCTACACCACTGCAACTCAATTCGCATACCTCGACAAGATCGAACACCCAGACCACGTCGTTAGTGCTGGTTCAATCTGGATGTACTTCAAGCACTTACGTAAGAACCAACTTTGGCGGATCATCCTCTACGTTGGTTTGTTCGCATTTCTCTGGAGCCTGCCATTGACTATCATCGGTGACCTGGTGGCTGCATATACTAAGAATGCCATTGCTGTGAACGCAATCAAGATCTTGAACGTCATCGTGGTGGCTTGGAAGAGTATCGAATATTCACAAGCCAACTTCTTATACCGCGAAAAGCAACCACAATTCCTTGGCCAATCAATGCGCCGTGCTTTGACTGCTTCTCGTCGGTTCATGGGTGGACGCAAGATGAACTACTTATTAGTTACGATCTTGTTTGTTCTCTTGCCAATCGTTGTATGGATCGCTATCTTTGGTGGTCTTGCATTCTACGGTGCTTACACTGCCGCTTACGCACTGACTTACATTGGCTTGGCACTCGTGGTCTTAGGATTTGCATGCTACAGCCCAGTGGTATTTGCGACCGGTGCATTGTTCTTCGCTAAGAGTAAGGAAGACGAAGATATCGACGCTGACTTCAAGGATACTTTCAAGCCTGTCGCCGAATTAACCGGTGAAGCTTTTGTCCATGAAGTTTACACACCACGCAAGGAAAAGAAGCACCCAACTCCAACGGTTAAGCCCGAAGAAAAGAAGCGTGAAGCAAAGAAGGAAGATTAATTCTTCTATAAGTAGAGGTTGATGATTCAGCCTCTTTTTTTGCTTTAAACCTGCTTGACAGGGGTGCTAAAAAATCGGTACAATAACGGCAATTAATAAAGGGCATCGATGCAAGGTCGAGTAGTTACCGGTTGGACATTCAGAGAGTAGGCGTAGATTGTGAGCCTACCAACACCGGAGAACGAATTACACTTGCTGAGCCTGAACGGATCGTCCCGTTATCGACTAGAGAGGTAGTTCATTTGAGCTGCAAATCAAGGTGGTAACGCGGTTAAATCGTCCCTGACTTCAGATTGGAGTCGGGGATTTTTTTATCCGTGCACAATATAGGAGGAAGAACATGAATATTATTGATGAATTGGATTGGCGTGGCGCCATCAACCAAACAACCGACTTAGACGGACTCAAGAAGCTGACTTCTGAAGATAAGATTTCACTTTACTGTGGTACCGACCCAACTGGTGACAGTCTCCACATCGGTCACTTGATTCCATTTATGATTTTGAAGAGATTCCAATTGGCTGGCCACCACCCAGTTATTGTTATCGGTGGGGGTACTGGTGCAATCGGTGATCCATCTGGCCGTAAGTCAGAACGTCAATTGCAAACAATGGAACAAGTTCACCACAACGAAGAAGCTTTGACTGCCCAAATGAAGAAGCTCTTTGGTACTGAAAACTTCACCATCGTTAACAACTACGACTGGCTTTCAAAGATGAGCTTGCTCGACTTCCTTCGTGATTACGGTAAACTCTTCAACGTTAACACCATGTTGAACAAGGACGTGGTTGCTAGCCGTCTTGATGCTGGGATTTCATTTACTGAATTTACTTACCAAATCCTGCAATCAGTTGACTTCTTGCACCTCTACCGTCACGAAAACGTCCAACTCCAAATTGGTGGTTCTGACCAATGGGGTAACATTACTGCCGGATTGGACCTGATCCGCCGTGTTGAAGGTACTGAAGCAGAAGCATACGGTTTGACAATTCCTTTGATGCTGAAGTCTGATGGTACCAAGTTCGGTAAGACTGCCGGTGGTGCCGTTTGGTTAGACGAAAAGAAGACCTCACCATACGAGTTCTACCAATTCTGGATTAACCAAGACGACCGTGATGTGGTTAAATACCTCAAGTACTTCACTTTCTTATCCAAGGAAGAAATTGAAGACCTGGCTGAAAAGGTGGAAAAGGAACCATGGAAGCGTGAAGCCCAACGCCGCCTTGCTGAAGAAGTTACTAAGTTTGTTCACGGTGAAAAGGCCGTGGAAGAAGCCCAACGGATTAGTAAGGCTCTCTTCTCCGGGGATGTTGCTGAACTTTCAGTAGATGAAATCGAACAAGGTTTCAAGAACATGCCTTCAGTTGATGTTGAAAACAAGAAGGAAAATATCGTTACCTGGTTGGTGGATAATGGTATCGAACCATCACGTCGCCAAGCCCGTGAAGATGTATCCAACGGTGCCGTTCGTATCAATGGTGAAAAGGTCACTGATACCGAAGCGGAAGTAGACCCAAGCACCCACTTTGACGGCAAGTTCGTCATCGTTCGTCGTGGTAAGAAGAACTACTTCTTGGCCCGCGTAAAATAATTTCAAATTTTTTATTGTTAGCGAAAAGCCGACTAGTGAACCCCACTAGCCGGCTTTTTCACTCTCTTATTCGGAAATAACAAACGAAAGAAAGATAAGAGGTTCTGAAGTTCACTTTTTGGTCAAAAACGGAGAACTGTCGACCAGGCGCGAGGCTTGTCATGACGGGAAGGATCAGGTATTATATTAATTGTCCTCAAAAGGAGATACACATTGAAAAATAACTTTTGAAAATGTGTTGACGAGCCTTGCGAGACATGATATCTTATTAAAGTTGCTTCTTGCGAATCGGAAATAATTATTAAAATTAGTTCTTGATAAGTGACTGCAACTATGATAAAATAATCTCGCTAGTTATACGCTAGCAACGGTAGACCTTTGAAAACTGAACAAAGTTTCGACGAATCAAATGTGTAGGGTC
>JAUMUE010000045.1 GCA_030530845.1 Limosilactobacillus sp. | reverse complement strand
AAACATAATAAAACCCCCTCGATTGGATTTCTCCAATTTTGGGGGTTCAGGTCATCCCTGTAAGAGGGAACTCCTATTTTTAGTCTTCGCTATCTTCTTCAGTATCTTCGGTTGATTCTGGCTCTTCGGCAGGTGCATCAGCTGCGACGACGGTGATTTCACCATTGTCATCGAGCTTGGCAGCGATTTGCTTAGCGTCACCGTTATCGAGGACGAAATCAGCGATCCGGTCTTCGATTTGTTCTTGGATAATCCGGCGCAGTGGACGGGCACCCATCTTAGGGTCATAACCCAAGTCGACAAGCTTTTCATCCACGGCTTCATCAACGTCGATGTGCAAGCCCTTGTCAGTGAGCATTCCGTTGACGTCATCGATCATCAGGCTGACGATCTTCATCAAGTCTTCCTTGGTGAGTGGGTTGAATTGCACAATGTCATCGAACCGGTTCAAGAATTCTGGCTTGAAGTAGTTGGTCAACTTGTCGATGATCGAGTGGGTGCTGTTAGAAGCTTCGGCACCGAAACCGACGCTGGCAACCGCATCCCCGGTCCCGGCATTTGATGTCATGATGATGATCGTATCCTTGAAGCTGACCGTCCGACCTTGTGAATCGGTGAGGCGACCGTCATCGAGGATTTGTAAGAACATGTGCATAACATCTGGGTGGGCCTTTTCTACTTCATCGAGCAGGATCAGGCTGTATGGGTGACGGCGAACTTGTTCAGTCAATTGACCAGCTTCTTCGTAACCCACGTAACCTGGAGCAGCACCGATCAGCTTAGAAGTGGAAACCTTGTCCATGTATTCAGACATATCGAACCGAATCATGGCGTCCTTGGATCCGAACAGTTCCTTAGCTAATTGCTTGGCTGTTTCCGTCTTACCAACACCAGTAGGGCCGACGAAAAGGAATGAACCGATTGGGCGACCAGACTTGTTGAGACCGATCCGGTTACGACGAATTGCCCGTGCAACCTTGTCGACAGCTTCATCTTGGCCGATTACGTGAGCCTCAAGCTTCTTATCGAGGTCACGGAGTTGGTTTTCTTCTTGTTCTTGCAGGTCACCAACAGGGATATTGGTCTTTTCTTCCACGATCTTTTGCATATCCTTTTCGGTAACCGTGGCGGATTCTTCAGTGTGGTTTGCTTCGGCATCCTTCTTGGCCTTTTCCAGTCGAGTTACTTGGTCACGGTAGAAGGCGGCCTTTTCGTAATCTTGGTTATCCACGGCCTGTTGCTTGTGAGCTTCAGCGGTGTGGATTTCATTTTCAATCACATTTGGATCAGCGGTCTTCAGTGTCAAGTTCTTGCGTGAACCAGCTTCGTCCAAGAGGTCAATCGCCTTGTCGGGCAGGAACCGGTCTTGGATGTAACGGTCAGACAGCTTAGCGGCAGCGGCTACCGCTTCATCCGTGTACTTAACGTGGTGGTAGTCTTGGTACCGTGGCTTGATCCCGTTCAAAATCTTGATTGTTTCTTCCACAGAAGGTTCGTTCACTTGGACAGGTTGGAACCGCCGTGCAAGAGCCGCATCTTTTTCGATCTTCCGGTATTCGTTGAGCGTGGTAGCACCGACGAGTTGGAAGTCACCACGGGCGAGGGCAGGCTTCAATACGTTACCTGCGTCCATACCACCTTCAGCGTTACCGGCACCCATGATTTCGTGGATTTCGTCAATGAACAAGATGATGTTTTCGTTCTTTTGGACTTCCTTCATCAATTCTTGCATCCGTTGTTCGAATTGACCACGGATCCCAGTACCTTGGACGAGTGAAACCACGTCGAGGCGGATGATTTCCTTATTAACTAACTTTTCTGGTACGTCGCCGGAAACGATCGCTTGGGCTAAACCTTCGACAACCGCGGTCTTACCAACCCCAGCTTCACCGATCAGGACAGGGTTGTTCTTGGTACGGCGGTTGAGGATTTCAATGACGCGCTTGATTTCGTTGTCCCGGCCGATCACTGGGTCAATCTTACCTTGGCGGGCCATTTCAGTCAGGTTAATCCCGTATTGTCCGAGAATTCCCTTACCGTTATTATTACCGCCGCCACGCTTGCTTTGGGCACCTTGGCCGTTATTTGCGCCGGCAGCTTGTCCTTGCATGTTGTTCATGGCGTTCATAAACTCTTCGAAATTTCCAAAGTTGAAACCGTTATTCATATCGGAACCTCCATTAACCATGTTGTTTTGTGATTCTTGAAATTTTTGATAGCAATCTGAGCACAGGTCGACTGTTACCCGTTGCCCGTTAAAATTCATTTGTAAATGGATAGTAGCAGGGTTTTGATGGCAGTTTTGACATAACATCTTGATAAAAACCTCCCTGAATTTTGGGTCGTAAATTACTTTGACCATTCTTGACCTTTGAATTAATTATACCTTGTTTTATCTGTCGCGCAAGTGATAACGCTCTTAATTAAATTTTAGCACTCTTTCTAATTGCTTGCTAAAATGATGAATTGTATTATCTTTAATAGGAATAATTTTTGATGGGAGGGTTCTTATGGCTGACGAAAATTACGAGCAAAAGTTAGACGATTTACGTTCAGGAGCACTCGACGAATTCGTGGTCACACCGGAAGATTTTGCCGAGTTCCAACGTGTCTATCACGCCTATCCATATCGGACGCAAATCGAGGGTAAGGCTGATATTGGAGGCAAGGTTACCTACCACCTAATTAAAAGATAAATCCAGGCCTGACCTTGTATTTACCGCTTACAATTGCTAAAATAGATTTATCAAGATTGATCGGTGATTTCACTGACGAATCAATTCTGCTCTAAGGAGACTGATTAATAATGGAAAAACGCGATTTTACTATTACTGCTGAAACTGGTATCCACGCACGTCCAGCTACCATCTTGGTTCAAGCTGCTTCTAAGTTCTCATCTGACGTTACTCTTTCATACGATGGCAAGAGCGTAAACTTGAAGTCCATCATGGGTGTTATGTCACTCGGTGTCGGCCAAAACGCCAGCGTTACTATCGCTGCTAGCGGTGACGACGAAAAGGAAGCTTTGGACGCAGTTGCCGAAACTATGAAGAACGAAGGCTTATCTGACTAATCTCCATTAGTTAGACTGCTTTTTATAAGGATCATGTAGCTACTCGCTGCGTGGTCCTTTTTTC
>JAUMUE010000008.1 GCA_030530845.1 Limosilactobacillus sp. | reverse complement strand
GAAAAGGTGGTACTGATTTGGTTTCAGCACCGCCTTTTTGGTAAAGAAAAAGCACTTGCGAGAATCACAAGTGCTGTATGATGGGCAGTCAGGGGATCGAACCCTGGACCCACGGATTAAGAGTCCGTTGCTCTGCCAGCTGAGCTAACTGCCCATAATGTCTGTGAGCTGAAAAGTAACAGCTCATTTCAACAACGATAATTATGTTACCAAGATTTCTAAACTTTAGCAAGCCCTTTTCGCAAAAAAATTAAAAATATTTTGTTAGGGTATTTTGGAAAAGAAAAAAGCACCTGCGAAAATCGCAAGTGCTATATGATGGGCAGTCAGGGGATCGAACCCTGGACCCACGGATTAAGAGTCCGTTGCTCTGCCAGCTGAGCTAACTGCCCATATCCTTTTAACAAGGTACTTTAATAATTTACCATCATCGGCCAATCATGTCAACGGTCAATTAAAAAAATCTCTGAATCTGTGCTATAATTGTAACAATTGATTAAAGTGTAGAAATAAATGATCACCAACACATACTGGAGGAGAGCATTGATATGGCAAAGAAAATCTTAGTAGTGGATGATGAAAAACCCATCTCCGATATCATCAAATTTAATCTTGAAAAGGAAGGCTATGAAGTCGTGGTAGCCTTCGATGGTGAAGAAGCCTTGGCAAAGGTCGAAGAGGAAGAACCTGATTTGATCATCTTGGACTTGATGTTACCAAAGATTGATGGTCTGGAAGTCGCTAAGCAAGTTCGTGCAAAGCGTACCACTCCTATCATCATGGTAACTGCTAAGGACTCTGAATTAGATAAGGTCCTTGGTCTGGAATTAGGTGCAGACGATTACGTTACTAAGCCATTCTCAAACCGTGAATTAGTTGCGCGTGTTAAGGCTAACCTTCGTCGGGAAACTGTTGCACAAGCACCTGCCGAAGAAGAAGCAAACACTGATATTCAAGTCGGTGACATTACTATTCACCCCGAAGCCTACACGGTTACTAAACGCGGTGAAAACATCAACTTGACCCACCGTGAATTTGAACTCTTACACTACCTGGCACAACACATCGGCCAAGTAAGCAATCGTGAACACTTGCTTGAAACTGTTTGGGGTTACGACTACTTCGGTGATGTACGGACCGTCGACGTTACTGTCCGTCGTTTACGTGAAAAGATCGAAGACAACCCTAGTGAACCACAATGGCTGATTACTCGTCGTGGTGTCGGTTACTACTTAGCAAATCCCGATCAAAATTAGAGGCTGAGCAATTGTGAATAGCAACTTAAAATTTTATCAATCTATTCGTGTGAAAATCGCCCTCGTATTCGCGTTAATGTTGATGTTAACCCTCGAATGCGTTGGGGCGGTTTTTGTGCGTCAATTGGAGACACAAAACCTTAATACCTTTAAGCAAAACATTGAATTACCTTCACACGTCGGCAATTCTTTGAGTGAACAACTGACTCACTCAAACACCAAGAAGGCTAATAAGAAGATCCAAGAGATTTTGAACCAGGTGGATAATAACAATATTTCCGAAATCCGGGTTATCGATAGCAAGGGCGTTATCCGTGGCACTAGTACGAGCGAAAGTAGAAATGTCGTCGGACAAAAGACCACTGATAGCACAGTCAAAGCTGCGATCATGAATAACCAGGCCCACTCGGAAAATATTTACGACAGCTCCAACCAGACCCGTTATTACGTCAATGTCGTTCCACTCAACGATAACAATAACAACGTGGTCGGTGCTTTATTGATGCGGGCGAGTCTGGAAGGTGTTTACTCAAACATCAACAGCATCACCCTGATTTACCTATCAGCCGCCTTGATTACGATTGTTTTATCAATGGTTTTGGCTACATTTATTTCCCGGGAAATAACTCGACCAATCGAAAAGATGCGGAAACAAACGGTCCGAATCTCAAACGGGGACTTCTCTGGTCAACTGAAGGCTGCGGAAAATGACGAATTAGGTCAACTGGCCGGTGCGATTAACAACCTGTCAATCCGTGTCGAAGAGGCACAGAAGTCATCTGATTCCGAACGGCGCCGTCTGGATAGCGTCCTTTCCCACATGTCTGATGGGGTGCTGGCGACGGACCGCCGTGGTAATGTCACCATCGTCAACAACATGGCCCTGCAACTTCTGGGGGTCGATGGCGAAGAAGAATTGATCTCTAAGTCGATCATCGACGTCTTGGACATCCGTCACGATTACACTGTTCGTCAGTTGATTGATACTGACCAGCAAGAAATCATCCTCGATATGTCGAATGCCGGTACAGACCTGATTTTGAACGCCTACTTCTCGCCAATCCAACACGAGTCTGGCTTCATCTCCGGTCTGGTTTGTGTGCTTCATGACGTTACGAGCCAACAAAAGGAAGAGCGTGAACGTAAGCGTTTCGTATCCAACGTTTCCCATGAATTGCGGACGCCGCTTACCAGTATTCACTCCTATGTCGAGGCCTTAAACGACGGTGCATGGCAAGATAAGGACATTGCTCCACAATTCTTGACTGTGATCCAAAACGAAACTGACCGGATGATCCGGATGATTAATGACCTCTTGAGCCTGTCACGGATGGATTCCGGTACGACGAAGCTCAACCTCGAATACGTCAATATCAAAGAATTATTCAACTACATCCTGGATCGTTTCGACATGATCATCAAAAACGATGAAGAAAATGACGATACGACCAAGAAATACTCGATCGAACGACACTTTACCGATAAGGACTTGTGGGTGGAAATCGATACCGACAAGTTCACCCAGGTTATCGATAACATCATGAACAACGCCATCAAGTACTCTCCTGATGGTGGTGTGATCACGACTCGCCTGCTGGAAACGCACAACCACGTGATCTTGAGTGTTACCGACCAGGGACTTGGTATCCCAAGAAAGGCGCTGGGACGGATTTTCGACCGGTTCTTCCGTGTTGATAAGGCCCGGAGCCGTAAGCAGGGTGGTACCGGTCTTGGTTTGGCTATTTCCAAGGAAGTTGTTAACATGCTGGGTGGCCAAATCTGGGTAGATAGTGTCGAAGGAAAGGGTTCCACTTTCTATATTTCACTGCCATACGTACCTTATGAAGAGGAGGATGACTGGGATGATCAAGCATCTAAAGAATAATTGGTTATCACTGGCCTTAGCGGTCGTAGTGATCATCAGTTTACTGCTGTCTTGGTTAGTCTGGACGAATCCTTACCAATACAAGGGCGTCCGTCGTGATAACCTGATGAAGAGCTCGCAGCAATACACGACCCAGTCAATGGGTGACGTGTACCTGCCAACGACAATCGTCCGCTCTGACAAGCATTCTAAACAATACTCACTTTATAGCCCAGAAAAGAGCATCGTCCGTGAAATGAAAGAAAGTATTCGCTCATGGAAGTTAGGACGTCTCTCAACGGTTAAGAAAAACAATAGTGACGTTTACCTCAGCTACCTGCGTTTGCCTAACACAATCATGCTGAGCTACCAAAATGCAATTCCAACAATGGTCTTCAACGAAACCTTCTCGCAATCAGTCGACAGCGACCAAGTTAGCCGGATTGACCACATCCTGATTCCGATGAACGGTCGGAATGAGGTCTACCTTCTGACGGATAAGAATTACACCGTCAGTCGGCTCCGCATCAGTAAGGGCAACATAAATAAGATCATCAAGATGCAAAAGGATGCACGCAAGATTCCGGTCGAATTCAAGCTGGTCAATGGTAAGACTGAAATGACTTATACAAAGAGTTTTTCATTGCCAACCTTTGCCTTCCAAGTGACTGACATGAATATCGATACCTTGAGTACTAACCTTTTGAGTAGCAACCACCGCAGTAACATCTCTTCTGCTAAGAGTGGCAACCAGGTCATCTACTCCAACGGTAATAACCGCAAGATGACTTACAATAAGAGTGATGACACGGTTAATTACAGCTATGTAACTCCGAACAGCGAAAAGCACTCAATCGAATCTTTATACTCGACCTTCTACAACTACCTTGTTAAGACCGGGGTACAGCTGAATAATGTCCGCTTTGACGGGGTGGATTACAGCCAACATTCACTGAGCTACCGGACATTTGTCTACGGTTTCCCAGTCTTCAATGAAAAGGGCTACTCAAGTATTGTGATGCAGTACAAGAACGGCAGTGAACGGATCAAGATGAGTCGCTTCTCCCTGCAGGTGCCACTGCCTGTTGACCAAGATTCAGTTAAGCTACCATCAAGTAGCACTGTTATCAACCAGCTTCGTTCTAGTGAGCACTACAAGGATATCAAGCGGATGCGGGTTGGTTACCTCTGGAAGAAGAGTGACGACAAAAATGTGGTTAAGTTGACGCCAACTTACTTCGTCAAATACCACGGCGAATGGGTCAACTACGAAGATTTAACTAAGTAAGGAGGCTGACAAATGAATTTCAAACGTATTCAATGGATCTTTTTTGTCGCCTTCGTAATCTTTGACGTGATCGTCGCAAGCCAATTGCTGTTCCAAAACCGGTTCACGATTTCTAACGGCGCACAAAATAAGCAAGCGGTGCTGAAGGAAATGACGGCTGACTCAATCAGCTACGGCAAGCTCTCTAATACCAAGCCCAACGCCTTCTACATTTCCGGCGCACGGTCTGGTGAAAATGGTGTTTTAGCCCAAAAAGCAGAAAGTCTGAAAGGACAGACAACGCGTTTTAACAACAACATCATGATTAGCTCATTTGAAAAGCCAATCAAGATTAACGCCAAACACCCGAACTACCGGATCGACAAGCTGATCAAGAAGTCGGGGAACGTTCCGCTGGGTAAGTACTACAAATACAACCAGCAATTATCCGACAAGCACCAGGTCGTGTACACGCAAATGGTCAAGGGTCATCCAATCTTGTCAGCAGATGGACAAATTAAGTTTCACATCAACGCTAACAACGAGCTGACCGGATACAACCAGGGTTACCTTGAAAAGACGCGGATCTTGCAACAGCGGATGACCGCGATCAGTAAGCAACGTGCCGTGGTTTGGCTTTACCGCCACAATCAGATTCCAAACAACTCCCAGATTCGCTGGGCAATTTTGGGATACACGAGACTGCTGACGACAAACGATAACGACCAAGCTGTATACGCGCCTACGTGGATGGTTAACGTCAGGACGAAGACGACCGGAGCAGTTCAAAGACTAAACGTCAACGCATTTAACAGTACGGTGATAAAGACAAATTCAACGACAATCAACGTCGATAGCATTAAATAAAGGAGCATTATTGTGACTGAGAATGATCCGTTACGCTACAGTATTTTAGCTAGTGGAAGTACTGGAAACGCAACTTATCTGGAAACTAGCCAGCACCGGATTTTGATCGATGCCGGGCTGAGTGGGAAGAAAATCGAAAATCTGATGTCGCAAATTGACCGCTCACTTAAAGATGTCGATGCGATCTTTGTGACGCACGAACACACGGACCACTGCCACGGTGTCGGGGTTTTAGCGCGGCGCTATGGAATGTCTGTTTACGCCAATGAAGGCACCTGGCAAGCGATGGTAAACAAGGTGGGAAATATTCCTGACGAGCAGAAGTTTATCTTCACGCCAAATACGGTTAAGGAATTCGGTGATCTCGACATCGAAAGTTTCTCCGTGAGCCATGACGCTGCCCAACCACAGTTCTACCAAATTCACCATGACAACAAGACCTTCTGCATCCTCACCGATACCGGGTACGTTTCTGACCGGGTCGCTGGGACGATTAGGAATGCTGATGCTTACTTGATGGAATGTAATCACGACACGGAAATGCTGCGGATGGGACCATACTCCTGGCCACTAAAACAGCGGATTCTCGGGGATGAAGGGCACTTATCAAACGAAGAGGGTGCCGATGCCTTGATGAACGTGATCGGTGACCGGACTAAGGAAATTTTCCTCGGCCACCGGAGTCAACACAACAACATGCGTTCACTGGCCCACCTGACCGTCGCCAGTATCATGGAAGACCATGACTTCGCAGTGGACCAAGACTTTAAGCTCGAGGATACTGAGCCAGAAACGCCAAGCAGCTTTATGGTCTTATAAGGTTCGTTTCATATTTTCTTCATAAATGTTTTGTATGATGAAGTAAATTGAACAAGATTGAGGGGACAAGTATGAGTGAGAAAAAGTTTCATATTGATCGTTTTTGGGTAAAAGTCGCAACAGTCGGCCTGGTCTCCGGACTGATTGGTGGTGGAGTCTCTTTGGGTGCAAACGGTGTAATCCAAAGTATCCGGGAAAACAACGCTACCCAAGTTCCAAGTGGTTCCAATGCCTCTGGTGGTACTAAGGTCAACGGCAATAAGGCAAACTTGAATACCGAATCAACGAAGGCTTACACTGCTGTTCAAAACGCGGTTGTTAGTGTCTTGAATGAACAAAAAGTCTCATCTAGTGACAACAGTCTGGAAAGCATGTTTGGTATCTCAGGCAACAGTTCCAGTTCCTCAAGTAGCAGTAAGCTCCAAACTGCCAGCGAAGGTTCAGGTGTGATCTACAAGAAGTCTGGTAATACTGCCTACATTGTTACCAACAATCACGTGGTTTCTGGATCTAACGCGATCAAGGTTATTTTGAGTAGCGGTAAGAAGGTCGAAGCTACACTGGTTGGTTCCGATTCTGCGACCGACTTGGCGGTTCTGAAGATTAATTCTACAGACGTGAAGGCAGTTGCATCATTTGGTAACTCTAACTCCATCAAGGCCGGACAAGACGTCTTAGCAATTGGTTCTCCAATGGGTAGCGAATACGCTAACACCGTAACTAAGGGGATTATTTCTGCTAAGAACCGGACATTGAAAGCCGGGACTGACGGTACGATTACCTCGGTTATCCAAACCGATGCCGCAATCAACTCCGGTAACTCTGGTGGTCCACTGATCAACATGGCCGGTCAAGTTATCGGTATCAACTCAATGAAACTGTCATCTAATTCAGATGGCTCATCAGTTGAAGGGATGGGCTTCTCAATCCCAAGTAATGAAGTCGTAAGCATCATCAACCAACTCGTCAAGAACGGTAGCATTAAGCATCCAGCACTTGGCCTGGGGATGATCGACTTAAGCAACATCTCATCTGACCAACGCTCTACAATCCTGAAGTTGCCATCAAGCGTGACCAAGGGTGTTGTCGTTGCACAAGTTGCCAGTGGTTCAGTTTCTGACACTGCCGGTATCAAGGAGTACGACGTGATCACAAAGATTGGTAACACCAAGGTAAATAACACCAGTGAATTACGTGCGGCTCTGTACAAGTACAAGGTCGGCGATACCACAAAGATCACAGTCTACCGTGACGGCTCACAAAAGACGCTGACAGTGCACCTGACAAAGGCGGCTTCCAGCGATTCATCATCAAGTTCAAGCACGGAAGAATCAGGCGAATAATTAATTAATCGGTCTATGTCCCAGTAAGGTCTAGGCCGATTTTTTGTTAGCAAACAAAAGAGTGGTAGAATATTATAAATGCATTATTGGACGGTGAAATATTATGATGAATAGACAATTTAAATATCCGGACACAAAGGCGTACAATTTCGTGATGGAACGGATGAAAGAGCGGGGCGTTGATTTTGATGAGCTCGCCAAGACCATCTACAAGTCCCAAGTGAAGTTTGAACCTAACCTGAGCATGGACCGGGTCAAGCAGTACCTCGAAGACACCATGCACAAGCGGGAACTCCTGAATAACGCGATGGTGGCATTGGAATTAGACCGTCTGACCCAGGAAAAGGTAATCGCCGAACCTCTGGCTAGTATCATCAAAAACGATGCAGGGGTCTTTGGGGTTGATGAAACGCTCGCCCTGCAAATCGCCAACATCTACGGTACGATCGGAACCACTAACTTTGGCTTCTACGACCGCGAGAAGGACGGTATTATCGATTCCTTCGATACTGATCCAGAACACGTCAACACATTCATTGACGACCTTCTGGCAGCGATTGTGGCGGCGGTATCAGGTAAGATTGCACACAAATATGCATAGAAAAAGCTGGGGAAAACCCCAGCTTTTTTGTTTGCCTGTGGATAAGTGTGGACAAGTCACTTAAACTTTTCTTTAAAACCGTTATTTTTCTTTACGTAAAAATTCACAAAAAACACGTTAAAAAGCGAATTATTTACAAAAACTACTCACTTATCATTCATCTCACCACGGGATGTTGCCTAAATACCACGATACGTGTTATTTTAGGAGAGTATTATGATGAAAAACGGACCTGTGGGAAACTGTGGATAAGTCAGTGGAAAACTGTGACTAATTTTTTGTTAGAACTAAAAAAGTTGATATGACGGTTTTCTTGGAATTGAAAAGTTATCCACAAATTAGTGGGTAAGTTGTGAATAAGTGGAAGAATCCTGGTGTTCGACCTTTGGAAATGTTGATATACCAGCGATTTCGATAATCCACACCGAACGATTGTTTTTGTGGAAAACTGTGGATAAGTTAGGGTGCAAAAAGCTGAATTTTACCGATCTGAGATGCGAACATTCGGATAACTCAATCACAAACATAATTCCTGTGGATAACTCTGTGTATAACTTGTGGAAAGTGGTGGATAACTGTGAATATCAAGATTATTGGTGTCGGAAAATTGAAGGAAAAGTACTTTAAGGCGGGAATTGAGGAGTATGCGAAGCGGCTGGGCCGTTACTGTAAGTTCGAAATTGTCGAAGTACCGGACGAAAAGGCGCCCGAATCACTCAGCCAAGCCGAAATGGATGACGTGATGGGAAAGGAAGGGGAACGGATACTCTCTAAGATCAAGGACCGTGAATATGTCTTTGTCTTGGCGATTAAAGGTAAGGAACGGACCTCCGAAGATTTTGCCAAGGAAATTAACCAACTGGCAACGTACGGAAAGAGCGACATTACCTTCGTGATCGGAGGATCCTTGGGGACTAGTCCGGCCGTCTTGAAGCGTGCGGATGCGCAAATTTCCTTTGGTCGCTTCACTTTGCCACACCAGCTGATGCGACTTGTTTTGACCGAACAAATCTACCGTGCGTTTACGATTATTAACGGACTGCCATATCATAAGTAGGGACATTTGCTATAATAATGATTGCTTTGAAAGGATAGTGAAATGATGGCTAAATCTGAGCGTAACAAGACAATCGATTTTGATCTCAAACATGTCCCTGATGGAGTGCTTGACCAGATCGTCGCTGAAGATGCGAAGATGGAAACTGTCGATCAGGTCCTCGACACAAGTATCAATGGCGACACGTTCAAGGTCTTGGCAAAACTTCCGGATAATTTTGTCGACTTGGCATTGGTTGATCCGCCCTATAATTTGAACAAGCGCTACGACGGGATGAGTTTCTCCAAGATCAGCGATGAGGACTACCAGGAATATACCCAGCGCTGGATTGATCTTGTGAAGCCGAAGCTCAAGAAAAACGCCAGCCTCTACGTCTTTTCAGATTGGCAAACCAGCATTTCCATTGCGCCGGTTCTCGAGAAGAATTTCACCATCCGCAACCGAATTACCTGGCAGCGCGAAAAAGGACGTGGCGCTAAGACTAACTGGAAGAACAGCATGGAAGACATCTGGTTCGTCACCAACGACGAGGACGAGTATGTCTTCAATGTTGAGGACGTCAAGATGCGTCGCCGTGTAATCGCACCATATAAGGAAAACGGCAAGGCTAAGGGCTGGCAAGAGTCGGAAGATGGACGTTTCAGAGATACCCTGCCATCGAATTTCTGGGACGATATTTCAATCCCATACTGGTCGATGCCGGAAAATACCGGTCACCCAACGCAAAAACCGGAGAAGCTTCTGGCTAAGGTGATTTTGGCCAGCTCCAACCCCGGTGACGTAATCCTCGACCCATTCTCTGGTGCTGGATCCAGCCTGGTGACCGCCAAGAAGCTCGGTCGTCACTATGTTGGAATCGAACAAAGTAAGCTTTACACCGCCTGGGGAGTTCACAGACTCCAGCTTGCGGATTATGATACCGACATCCAAGGATACACGAACGGAATCTTTTGGGAACGGAATACCGCAGCGATCCAACGCCGACTGAACAAGAAATTATAAAAGTTGTTTTGACCACTCCTGAGTAACGTGGGTATAATGAATTATTATCAAATTGATCGATTGGGGGTAACAGCATGAAATATTCGCACCGTTTAAGTGATGCAGTGCACGTCCTGGTGTACTTAGACATCCACGGTAGTAATAGCAGCTCCGCAATCGCTGACAGTGTCAATTCAAATCCTAGCCTGATCCGGCGGTTGGTAGCGGCTATGGTTAAAGCGGGGATCCTGGAACGTTCAGGCCCCCGTGGTGAAATTACCATTAGACTGACCCGTCCAGCGAGTGAAGTGAGCCTGCGCGATATTTACCACGCTGTAGAAGACCACCTTGAATTTTTGAATGTTGACCAAGAAGTTAACCATTCAGATCCCCTCGGCCGCTGTATGCCTGATGTCTTAGGGAGATCCTATGACCAGGTCCAAGAAGCTGCTGAGAAGGCGATGGCACAAATTAGCCTGCAGTCGATCATCGACCAAGTTAAAAACGAAATCAATTAAAAAACCGTTAGCTGATAATGCTAACGGTTTTTGTTATAGTGCAGGATGTTCCATGGCGATGTGTTTACGTTCGGCCTCCATGAATGGCTCGCCGACTTCAGTGAAACCATACTTGGCATAGTATCCACGAACGTAATATTGAGCGTGAATTAGGATTTTATTTCCCGGGAAATAATTCTTGATCCCGGCCATGATATTCTCCATCAGAGTCTGGGAAATCCCGGTTCCACGGTGATCTTTGGCAATTACAACCCGACCAAATGTTATGTTGCCGTCTTCCGTGAAATATCGTGCGTATGCGACCAGATTGCCGTCATCGGTGCAAAAAATGTGGCGACATGCTAAATCTTGATCATCAGGATCAGGCGTAATGCATTCCTGCTCGCCATTGAAGACCTCGCACCGGAGTTTCAAGATCGCAAATATTTCCCGCGCGCTCAATTCATCAAATGTCTTATCGAACCATTCCATCGGGCAACCTCCAGAGTTTTTCCTTATTATACCAGAGCACGCTTCAAAGGATCGGTTAAACCGCCCTTATACGTTGCGTTGAGTTGGACGATTTTCATGATGACCTGACTAAGTGTGACGATTTCTTCGACGGTTACGTATTCATAAGGACCATGATAGTTGGCACCACCATTGAAGAGGTTCGGTGCAGGAATCCCTTTTTCGGTGATGAAACAGCCATCAGTTCCACCTCTGAAGGGGACGATCCGGCTGGTAATTCCGAGCTCGTCGTAGGCCCTCAACGCGAGGTTCACGCAGTAGGGATCAGCTTTGATCGTGTCGCCGGGTGAGTAGTATTGATCCTTTAACACAAGTTTGATGCGTCCGGGATACTTGCGGTTGAGGTCAGCCGTCGCATCTTCAAAGAGTTTTTTGAGCTGCTTGAACTTAGCGGTATCAAACGAACGGATGATGAACCGGAGTGTGGCATGGTCAACAGTAGATTCTTGGGTATGTAGGAGGATGAAGCCCTCGTATCCGTGGCTGTTTTCTGGAGTGAAATCCTTGGGAAGGTAGCCTATAAATTCGTGTGCGATAAGGTTGGCATTGACCATTAAATTATAGGCCTCACCGGGGTGAACAGAAACACCGGCGATGGTGACTTCTGCGCTTGCGGCGTTAAAGGTCTCGTAGGCAATATCACCAACTTCACCATTATCCAGTGTGTAGCAAAAATCGACTGGGAAGTGTGAAACATCGAATCTCTTGGCACCCTTGCCGATTTCCTCATCCGGTCCAAAGGCAAAGTAGATGTCACCGTGATCGATATTTTCCTTTTCTAGCATCTTGATAAAACCCAGCGTCGCAGCAATGCCAGCCTTATCATCGGTTCCCAGCAAAGTTGTTCCATCGCTGGTAATCAAGGTTTTGCCAACCGCTTTTTTCAATGATGGAAACTCAGAGATGGAAAGGCAGTGGTCATTTTTGAGCTGGATATCACTGCCGTCGTAGTCAGGAAAGACTTGTGGGTTGACGTGTCCACTTTCGTAATCGGCAGTATCGACGTGCGCCACGAAACCGATCTTTGGCAGGTTTTCATTCCCCGCAATCTTAGCCACCAGGTAGGAGTCGGCCGGGTAATAATTCACTTCGCTTAGGCCCATTTCTTTCAAGTCACGCTCTAACACCCGCTGGAATTCGACTTGACCTGGAGTTGTTGGAACCGCGTCACTTTTAATGTCAGAGCGGGTGTTGATTTTGGCGTACTCAATGAACTTATCGCGCACGAAACCATAAATTTCTGTACTCATAGAATCACCGTCCACTATCTCTCTAATTCGTGTTCAGACTTCTTGCCATCCAAGATTGTCAGGATGTCGGTCAATGAGATGTCGACCATGTTCTTGATGGCCATATTGGTGAAGAAGGCGATGTGTGGAGTGAGGTAGACATTGTACATTTTGTGAAGCTTGTCGATCAATGGAAAATCACCCAGGCCTGTGTTACTGAGGTCTTTTGGCACGATTTCATTTTCGCCAACGAATGTATCGAGGGCGGCAGCTGCGATTTCCTTCTTTTCCAATGCGTCGACCAGGTCTTCAGTGACGACAACTGGACCGCGAGATGCGTTGACCAAGGCAGCAGTTGGCTTCATCAATGCGAAATCTTCCTTAGTGATCAGCTTTTCTGAAGTCGGGTTCAAATTAACGTGAAGAGAAACCACGTCGGACCGCGTCAGCAATTCTTCTTTAGAAACGTATTCGACGATCCCCTTCATTTCTTCTCGTGGCTTAACGTCATAACCCAGGACTTCAGCGCCGAGTGCATGGAGCATCTTGGCCAAAGCACCACCGATTCGGCCGACACCGATCACACCGATTGTCGCAGTGTGAATTTCAGTCGCTTGTTCGTCAGGGTACCAACCAAAGTCACAATTGGCTGCCCGGGCATCGATCAAGTAGGACTTGCGTAACATGCGGAAAATTTGGGTCAGTGCGTGTTCCGCAACGGATCGTGGTGAGTATGCGGGAACGTTGGTGACGACCAATCCGTTTTCGTGGGCCTTTTCAACATCGATCATGTCATATCCGGCAGTCCGTGAGGCGATTTGTTTGATTCCATTTTCCTTCAACTTCGCATAGATGCCGGGATCGAGGGGTTGACGTTGTTGAATGGCGACACCATCGACATCCGCCAATAATTCGGTGGAATCTTCTAAATTCTTTGGTGTTGTGATTACTTCGATTTCGTGTTCCTTTTCGAAGGTCTTAATATCGGAAAGTTCCCACTCACGAACGTTTGCTACTAAAATCTTTGTCATATACTAGTCCTCCTTCAGGTATGAAGCGATGTTGGAGACAGCCTGCTTGATGTTGTCCATGCTTGTGGCATAGCTGAGCCGTACGTATCCTTGTCCACCGGCACCGAAGTAGGATCCAGGGACAGTTGCGACTTTACCTTCTTCAGCCAATTTGGTTGCGAAGGCGACGTCATCAGTTCCGGCACTTGCAGGAATTTTAGCGAAGATGTAGAAGGCACCATTTGGCGTTGCGAGGTCGAAACCTAATTTTTGCAAAGCATCGGCCAAGTAGTCACGCCGCTCTTTGTACGCAGCCTTCATTTCTAGAGTTGCCTGGTGACCAGCAACAGTACCGAATGCCGCAGCGGCCGCAGCCATTGCGGAATCCGTGGCAGATGTGACCATCAAGGCACTCAGGCCACCCACCGGCCCCATCAATTGCTTTGGACCCGCGATAAATCCGATCCGGTAACCAGTCATCGCGTGTGACTTGGAAGCACCGTTTAAGATCAGAGTTTGTTCAGGGATGAATTGAGCAATCGACGTGTGATCGCCATCGTAAACAAGTTCGGAGTAAATTTCATCCGCAATCACGACTAAATCTGTATCCTTGACCGCATCGGCTAATGCCTTCACTTCTTCCTTACTATATGTGACACCGGTTGGGTTGGAAGGGTAGTTCAGGATCAGCGCCTTCGCATCTGGGTGCTGAGCGATTGTTTCCTTTAACTTCTCAGGTGAAAGCACGAATCCGTTGTCACTGGTGTCGATTTCCACATAATCACCGCCCAACATCTTGGCCACAGCCATGTAGAGTGGGAAAGTTGGGGTAGCGACGAGGATTTCATCACCAGGGTTGATCAGTGCGGACAACACGGCGTAGATACCATGTGTGGCACCGATCGTCACCGCAATTTCACCATCCGGACTATAGTCAAGTTGGTAGCGATCCTTCAAGAAGTCAGAAATCGCTTGGCGCAGGGCTAATGTACCAGCGCCGGGTGCGTAGTGGGAATCGTTGTTGGTGATGCTGTCGATAGCGGCTTGTTTCATCGCATCAGGAACGTTGAAGTCCGGTTCACCGATCGTCAGTTTCACAATTCCGGGAACGCCACTGACTTTTTCATCGAATTCACGAATACCAACTGGAGTTAACTTGGCGAAGTTCTTGTTCAAACGACTCATAATAGATGCTTTAGTTTCTGGCATAATAAAATCCCTCCTGAGAATACAAAAAGACCTGGAATGGTTCTGCCATATCCAGGTCCTTTCATCAGATTGGAATGAGTATGATGCGGAGTATACCCGGATATGGTGAGAATCCGGGAACCACCAATGACAAAATCACTGCTGGCTAGCGGACGTGAATCCACTAAACCAGAAGGCATATGCAGTATTTGATTGTTGCATAAGCAATAGCATTGGCGATTTCTCCTTTAATTAACTGATTGTTAATCATTCTAATCGATTTCTAATTATTGTCAAGAAAAAATTTACTGTAAATTGCAAATGACGCTAAAATGCCGTGCTTTCGGTGCTTTTGGACCCTTCTCATAAAAATCTCAAAAATATATCACATTTTTGCTATATCACACTTGCGCTATAACACAAATGTGATATACTTTAAGCATAAGGAAGTGAGTAGCATGCAAATCGATATCAAAAGATACTTGGAGGTACACAACTTGACGATCTACCAAGTTTCCAAGAGTTCGGGTTACGGCTACACGACTTTACATAAATCATTCAATAAGCCGCAATCGCAAGCGACTTCGCTCAATCTCCGCGACCTCGACGCACTAGCGCAGGCTCAGCACCGAGCGATGTGGGAAGTTCTCCGCGAGTTGGAGAATGACTACTTGAGTGACGATGATTAGTCGCTGTAGCAAATCTATATTTAATAACTACTAACTGATGAAATATACAGTCCAGGGAGGGATTATTATGGCACAAATTCCAATGAGTCCATTTGATAATGACATGAATGACATCTTCAACCAATTGATGGGTGGGATGAATGGTTTTAACACTGAAAACCGGCGTTACATGATTAACGGTCGGGAAGTTTCACCAGAAGAGTTTGCTTACTACCGTCAAAATGGCAAATTGCCTGACGGTGCAGGTCAACAAGCTCGCACTGGCCAACAGGTTGCTCCAGGCAAGGACAGCATTTTGACCAAGCTCGGTCGTAATTTGACTGAAGAAGCTCGTCAAGGCAAGTTGGACCCTGTGATTGGTCGGAATAAGGAAATTCAAGAGACCGCTGAAATTTTGAGTCGGCGGACGAAGAATAACCCAGTCCTTGTCGGGGATGCTGGTGTAGGTAAGACCGCGGTTGTGGAAGGCTTGGCCCAGGCAATCGTGGAAGGCAACGTCCCAGCTGCGATCAAGGACAAGGAAATCATCAGCATTGATATTTCAGGACTTGAAGCTGGTACGCAATACCGTGGTAGCTTTGAAGAAAATATGCAAAAGCTGATTGATGACATTAAGAAGGCCGGCAATATAATCCTCTTCTTCGATGAAATTCATCAGATTATTGGTGCTGGTTCTGCCGGGGATGCCAGCGGTTCTAAGGGAATGGCCGACATCATTAAGCCTGCATTGTCTCGTGGTGAAATCACTGTGATCGGTGCAACCACCCAAGACGAATACAGAAACACCATCATGAAGGACGCAGCCTTAGCACGGCGGTTCAACCAAGTTACTGTCAATGCCCCAAGCAAGGAAGACACGATGGCTATCTTGAAGGGTATCCGTGACTTGTATGAACGTCACCACAACGTAAAGTTGCCGGACGACGTACTCCAAGCTGCGGTCGACTACTCAGTTCAATACATGCCACAACGTTCTCTTCCAGACAAGGCAATTGACCTGGTCGACATGACCGCTGCACACTTGGCTGCAAAACACCCTGTTCACGATGAAAAGCAAATCGAACAAGAAATCGAGAAGCAAGAAAAGATCCAAAACGATGCGGTAACTGCGGAAGACTACCAAACTGCACAAGATGCAAAGGAAAAGATTGCTGAATTGAAGAAGCAACTTGGCCAAAGCTCTAAGGAAGAAAAGGTGACCGCCACCACTGAAGACGTCGCAAACGCTGTGGAACAAATGACTGGTATCCCAGTTTCCAAGATCGGCGCTAGTGACATCGAACGCTTGAAGGACATGGATAAGCGTCTGGAAGGCAAGGTCATCGGACAAGACAAGGCCGTTGAAGCCGTATCTCGTGCCATTCGTCGGAACCGTGCTGGATTTGACGAAGGTAACCAACCAATCGGCAGCTTCCTCTTTGTAGGACCTACAGGGGTTGGTAAGACTGAGCTCGCTAAGCAATTAGCACTCGATATGTTTGGCTCCAAGAACGACATCATCCGCTTAGATATGTCTGAATACTCTGACCGGACAGCCGTTTCTAAGTTGATTGGTACCACTGCAGGTTACGTAGGTTACGACGACAACTCCAACACCTTGACTGAAAAGGTTCGTCGTCACCCATACTCAATCATCTTGCTGGATGAAATTGAAAAGGCTAACCCACAAGTGATCACCTTGCTCCTCCAAGTCTTGGACGATGGTCGTTTGACTGACGGACAAGGTAACACGATCGACTTCAAGAACACCATCATCATCGCAACTTCTAACGCCGGTTACTCCAACGACGCTGCTATCAAGCTCGGCAAGGACCAAGATGAAGAAGACTTGATCAAGAAGTTGACCAACTACTTCCGTCCAGAATTCTTGAACCGGTTCAATGCGATCGTTGAGTTCCACAGCTTGACTAAGGAAAACCTTCAAGAAATCGTTGACCTGATGTTGGCTGATGTAAACAAGACTTTAGCAAAGAAGAGCATGGACGTTCAAGTAACTCCAACAGCCAAGAAGTACTTGATCGATGAAGGATACGACGAAGCTATGGGTGCACGTCCACTTCGCCGGGTCATCGAACGTGAAATTCGTGACAAGGTAACTGATTACTACCTTGACCACCTCGAAGAAAAGCACCTGGTTGCCGAAATGAAGGATGGTCAATTAGTGATCGTAAGTGCTGACGATGCTGCTAAAGACGACAGCGACCAATACCAAACTCCTGAGGATAAGTAATTAGAACGGGGCAGGGATCAGAAATGGTTCCTGCCCTGTTTTTGTTATAATAAGGGTACTGATTAGAAAAGAGCGGGGGATGACGATGAAATTTCTAATTGCGCCTGATTCATTCAAGGGGAGCCTGACTGCAAAGGAAGCCGCCCAAGCGATGAAGGCAGGAATCGAAAAGGTATTTCCAGATGCCGATTATGAGTTGGTACCAATGGCGGACGGAGGTGAAGGAACCGTTCAATCACTAGTCGACGCAACGAACGGCGAGCTGGTCACTAAGAGCGTTCACAACCCACTCAACCAGCTGGTAGATGCGCACTATGGCCTGCTGGGAAACTCCAATACCGCAGTGATTGAAATGGCTGAGGCGAGCGGGATCCAGTACGTGAATGACGAGACGAAGAATCCGCTGCTCACGACGACTTACGGGACTGGCGAGCTGATCCTCGATGCTATCAAGCGCGGTGTCGACGAAATTATCATCGGGATCGGTGGCTCGGCGACAACTGACGGCGGGGCGGGGATGGCCCAAGCGCTCGGTGCCAAACTGCTCGACGCAAACGGGCAGGAAATTGGCTTTGGCGGCGGACCACTCGCTGACTTGGCTCGCATCGATGTCAGTCAAATTGCCCCAGAAGTTTCACAGGTAAAAGTGCTGATCGCATCTGATGTCACAAACCCGCTGACCGGTAAAAATGGTTCGGCCGCAGTCTTTGGTCCACAAAAGGGTGCGACTCCAGAAATGGTCACAATCTTGGATGCCAACCTCCACCATTATGCGGAAGTTATCAAGCGTGACTTGGGGATGGACCTCGAGATGGTGCCAGGTGCGGGTGCTGCCGGTGGACTAGGAATCGGACTGATGGCATTCACGAATTCAACAATGAAAAAGGGTGTCGACATCGTCTTGGAATATAGCCAGTTAGCTAAACGTGCAGTCGGGACTGACTACTGTTTCACGGGTGAGGGAAGCATTGATTTCCAAACTAAATTCGGGAAGACACCATATGGAGTAGCGACGACCGTGAAACAAGTGGCGCCAGATGCACCCGTGATCGTTTTGGCCGGCTACATCGGTAAGGGCGTCGATTCGCTCTACGAAGACGGGATCATGGACGCTATCTTCTCCACGCCAAATGGGGCTAAGTCGCTGAATCGGGCAATTGCGGATGCTAAAAAAGACGTGGCAATCTGCGCGGAAAACATTGCTCGGATTATCAAAAGCAAATAACTGTTTCACGTGAAACACAAAAATAGGGACCGGAGAAAATCCGATCCCTATTGCTATTTGTCGCCCTTCTTGATTATAGGCTTCATGAAATTGTTGTCGACGTGATGTTCCACGGGAAGTGAGTGGGTAGGCAGGTTCAATTCAAATGCCATCCGCTTGGTATCAATCCAGTCTTTGACGTTGACAATACCGCGGTATTCAAAGCCAAACTTCTTCAAAACAGCGCGCATTGCCGTATTCTTTTCGTGTGTATCGATCCGGAAGTTGTGGTAACCACGTTCTTGGCCGATTGACAGGAGGTTGGTGAATAAGAAGTCGCTGAGGTGCTTGCCCCGGTATTCATTACTGATAGCCACGCGGTGAATCGTCATGTAGCGGTCATCGTCATTGTGCCATTCACCATCCGTGATGTCCTTGTAACTTTCTTCCGGGTCGGCTTGCAGGGTTGCGACACCGACGATCTTGTTATCAACAACCAGCGCCCATGAGAGGTGGTGGACGATATCATTGACAATCATGATGTTGTTGGGGTGACCGTCTTGCCATTGAGGACTACCAGCGTCTTTCAATGCTTGCTTAGCTTCAGCGATGATTTGCTTTATAGCTGGTAAATCATGCATATATGTGCGACGTAAATAAATTAAGCTCATATGACGGACCTCATCTCGAATAATTAATAATTATAATTATTACCGAATTAAAACCGACAATCAAGAGAGATTGTAGTTTTGAAAAAAATCTTGCGGTAAAATATACATTAACACATGAAGGGGGTGATAAAGATGGCAATGACTTGGGATATTATCAGAACAATACTTCTCGTAATCATTTTCATCAACGAACTCGCGGCCATCTTTACCGTCTTCCGTGAACGAAAAGATATCTCAGCGACCTGGGCATGGCTTTTGGTGCTGACCTTGATCCCAGTGATTGGTTTCATCATTTACGCGTTCTTAGGGCGAAAACCAACACAAAAACGAATGGAACGGATTAAGTCACAGACACGGCTGAAGTTAAAAGAGGCTGTGGAGCGCCAGCGTAATCAGTTCATCAACATGCCAAAGCCCAAGTTTTCGATCACCCAGATTTACCGGCGGACGATCCTTCTCTTCCAGAGTATCGATGAAGCTTTCTTGAGCCGGCACAACCATGTCGAAATTTTTACTGACGGTAATGAGCTCTTCAAGCAAATGTTTGAGGATATCTCCAACGCTACTCAGAGCATCCACATGGAGTTTTACACTATCTACAACGATAAGATCGGTAACCAACTCCGGACGCTCTTGGAACAAAAGGCTGCCGAGGGTGTCGAAGTCCGGGTCCTCTATGACTCATGGGGTTCGATGGGGGTTAAGCCAAGCTTCTACGACAACCTCCGTGAACTCGGCGGATACGCATCACCTTTCTTGATGACGAGAAGCAACTTCTTCGATTTCCGGATCAACTACCGGAACCACAGAAAGATTGTTGTGATTGACGGTAAGATCGGCTATATCGGTGGGTTTAACATCGGTGACCAATACCTCGGACGCCTTCCTAAGTTTGGCCCATGGCGTGACACCCACTTGCGAGTAATCGGTGGCGCTAACTTTGGGCTTCAACGTCGCTTCATCGGTGACTGGAACGCCTCAGTTAAGAACAAGACTTCATTGATCGACCATTACCACCCATACTTCCCACAGATCAAGGTCGAAGGTGGGTCCACGGTAGCTATGCAGACGGTGGCGAGTGGTCCTGAAGGTGACTTGGAAAAGATTAAGCTGGGTTACTTACGGCTGATCAATGCGGCTCAAGACCACATTTGGATTCAGACACCATACCTGATTCCAGATGATAGTATTATGGATGCGCTGCGGGTTGCGATTCATTCCGGTGTCGACGTGCGGATCATGATTCCATGCAAGCCGGACCACCCATTTGTCTACCGGGCGACGGAATTCTATGCTAAGACCCTGGCGGCAGAAGGGGCAACCATCTATAAATACCAAGAAGGTTTCCTGCATGCAAAGACAATGATGATTGACGGGCGGATGGCCTCAGTTGGTTCCGCAAACCTCGATTTCAGAAGCTTCAAGCTTAACTTCGAAATCAACGCTTTTGTATACGATCTTAAGCTGGTTGACCAACTGGAAAAAATCTTTGTGGAAGACATCAGAAATTGTCGGGTGATGACGCTCGAAAGATTTGAAGAACAGTCACGGTGGCTAAAGTTCAAACAATACTTCTCTCGCCTATTCTCACCTATTCTCTAGGCTATGTTTATATGCTATAATTACGGTCAATATTATTCTGATTGACTGACGATCACGGCAGCGTTTCCGGAGTGAGTCCGAAAACGGTGCTGTTTTATTTTTTGAAGGGGTGAAATTTCATGACTGCCAAATATCGCAGTGTTTTCGATATTATCGGTCCGATTATGATTGGCCCATCGAGTTCACATACTGCTGGTGCCGTAGCGATTGGACGAGTTGCACACAAGCTGTTCGGTGAGACGATGAATAAAGTGACAGTACACTACTACGAATCATTCGCAAAGACGCACCGGGGTCACGGGACTGACTATGCGATTGCGGCGGGGATTTTGGGGATGGAAGCAGACGATTCACGTGTTCCCGATGCACCTCAAATCGCACGTAATTCAGGGATTGACCTGCGTTACGTCGAAGAAGATGAACCAAGCCCAATTCACCACCCAAACACTGCTATCCTCGATATCAGGAACGACCACAAGAAGATCGAGGTCGCAGGGTGTTCCATCGGTGGTGGGGCGATTGAGGTCCGTAAATTAGTGATCGAAGACGTTGAGATTTACCCAGCCGGTCCATTGCCAATCGTCATCTACATCGATTACGGCAAGAAGAACCCAAACGCTGTGGAACTGACGGCGAAAATGGAAAAGTTAGCGCCATTTAGCCGGAAGCAGTCAATGCGGACCGACGATTGTGATGTCTACGAATACGACATTAAAAACTACATGAACGACGAGACGATGAAAAAGCTCGAATCAGATTTTGACAACTTAATTTGTCTTCAGTGAGGTACAAAAGATGGAGATTTATGATAGCATTCAAGAAATTGTCGAAGATGCTAAGGCAAAGGACAAGCCAATATCTGAATTAATTATCGAACAGGAATGCCGGACTTCAGGTAATTCACGTGAAGCAATCTGGCGCAAGATGGCCAAGAACCTGGAAGTCATGCGGGCTGCGGTAGAACGGGGCCAAAAAGGTGATGGTGTCTTCTCCGCAACTGGATTGACTGGTGGTGAAGCGGTCAAGATCAAGAAGTACCGTGAAACGGGAAAAACGTTGTCCGGGGATGCGATGATGTGTGCGGTCCAGGATGCGGTGGCTACGAATGAGGTCAACGCGGCGATGGGGGTTGTCTGTGCAACTCCAACTGCCGGTTCATCCGGGACGATGCCAGGTGTGCTCTTTATGCTGGAAAAGCGGCTCGATCTCACCGAAGAGCAGATGATCCGCTTCCTCTTTACCGCTGGGGGATTCGGAATGGTGATCGCTAACCACTCTGGGATTGCCGGTGCGACCGGGGGATGTCAGGCTGAAGTCGGGAGCGCGGCGGCGATGGGAGCTGCGGCGGCGGTGGAAGCCGCTGGAGGAACGCCAGAACAATCTGCGCACGCCTTATCGATTGCGATTTCCAACCTGTTGGGACTGGTCTGTGATCCGATCGCTGGTCTGGTGGAAATTCCATGTGTGAAACGGAATGCCATCGGGGCCGGGGATGCACTGATTGCCGCCGACATGGCACTGGCAGGATGTGTGTCCAAGATTCCAGCCGACGAATGTATTTCAGCGATGAACAAGGTTGGACGTGGTCTTCCTGCGTCTCTGCGTGAAACGGGGATTGGTGGCCTCGCTGGAACACCAACAGGACAGGCAATTACTGCACGGATTTTCGGTGACAACGTATAGGAGGTCCATATGCGGGATAACACAATCATTCGCGATGACATTATCAACCAACTGATGACCGTGATTGATCCGGAACTCGGTGTTGATATTGTTAATCTCGGTCTGGTTTACAGCATCGACTTGGACGAAGATGGAATTTGTCTGGTCGAAATGACACTGACGACGATGGGATGCCCATTGACCAACTTGTTGGCAAAGATGGTGGTTGACGCTGTGAAGAAGGTGCCGGAAGTAAACAATGTTGATGTTGAATTTGTTTGGGAACCTGCGTGGACAATGGATAAAATGAGCCGGGCTGCGAAACTGATGCTCGGTCTACACTAGTCAAGGAGTTTCCTTGGCTTTTTTTGTCTCTAACCGCGAATATACGTTCGGGTATGTGTTAAACTATTTCTATAATATTTACGAGGAGGAAGTTATATGGGCGAAATAGGTTTCGTGTTAGGTACCGCGTCTAAGGATCACCAAAAAGTATTGGTTGACCAGATCGTGGAGCAGATGGAGAAAGCACCAAAGAATGACAGCTTTTTCTACATCGTGCCTAACCACATTAAGTTTCAAACTGAAATTGAAGTTTTAGATATGTTACGCAAACGACGGGGCAAGACCGCTGATGATCGTTTCGCAACGACACGGGTACAAATTCTTTCTTTGAGCCGGTTGGCATGGTACTTGCTGCGGGATACGGCGACACTGCAAAAACCACGGCTGTCAAAGATCGGGCTGACGATGCTCGTTGCTAAGGTTGTCCAAGAACATGCTGATGAGCTACAACTTTATGCGAGCGAGGCCAAGCAACAGGGTTTCATCCAAAAATTAACAGATCAACTCAACCAACTTGCGGGCTCTAACATCTCAGCAGATGACCTGACTGAGATTATCAAAAAGGCCAAGGGCGACGACAAGGTAAATCAGTCATGGCTTGCCAAGATGCACGACGTTGAGCTTATTTATCATGCCTATGAAGACCGCGTAAACGGCGAATACCTGGGCAACGCCGCACTCTTCCACGAACTCACAAACTTCCTCGAAACTGATGAATCGGTGGCGGGTATGCACTTCTTCCTCGATCGCTTCGCCCAATTTACGCCGGGTGAACAAGAAGTCGTCGAAGCAATGATCAAGAACGCCGCATCGACATCAGTGTCACTCGTCCTCGATAAAGCTTATCCTGATAGCAAGCTTCCCGATGACAACGACCTCTTTTACCCATCAGCGATGCAATACCACCGTCTCTGGAAGTTTGCCAACAACGAAGACGGGGTGGAAATTGTCGCCAACGATTTAATGGCGCAAGAAGACCGGGTTAGTTCCGCTCTGACCAAGGTCGACGAGATCTTTGCCAAGTACATCAAGGCACCGCTCGACGGTAATACGGTGGAACTGGACGCAGACGAACAAGAGCAGCTGCAATTCTTCACTGCCGGCAACCGGCGTGCAGAATTGGAACGTGTCGCAACGATGATTCACAAGATGGTGGCTACACAAGGCTACCGTTACCGTGATTTCCTGATTTTGACTCGGAAACTTGCGGGATATCAAACCATGATTGCGCCAGTTTTTGCGGCCAATAACATTCCAATTTTCAATGATCATGAACGTTTCATGGGTGATCACCCACTCGCTACCTTGATCTCAACACTTTTCAAACTCCCACTCTACGGATACCGGACCGAAGATATCATGCAGCTTTTGAAGACCTGGTTATTCGCCGTCCAAAGCGAAGCAACCGGTGATTTCAACGCCTTGGATGCCGATGCTGTATTTGTGACCGAAAACTGGTGCCTGAAGAAGGGGATCAACGGCAAGAGCATGTGGAAGAAGGAGAAGTACTGGACCGTCGAGGACAAGCGCCAGTCAGTCTCCACGGACGGTGACCTCGAACAACGCCAACAAGAATTAGCTGGCAAACTCCATGCTGTGCAAGGCTTCGTTGTCGATCACATCTTCCCATTCTTCGATCAACTGAAGAAGGCCAAGACCGGTCGCGACCTTGCGGAAATTTTGTACAAGTTCTTAGTCGACAATGGTGTCACCAAGCGTCTCAAGGACTGGCAAGAATACCAAGCCAGCCGTGACATCGACCTCGCCCAACAACCTCACCAAGTTTGGGTGAAGTTCTGCCAAATTCTGGATGAATACGTCCAAATTCTCGGTGACTCTCCAGTGGGCCAAGAGAGTTTCGCTCAAGACATGACCAACTTCTCAGACCTGATCCAAGCTGGTTTTGCCTCTGCGACCTATTCACAAATCCCGGCAACACTGGACCAAGTGATGATTTCCGAAACTGGGATTACCCAAAATCAGGACCGCAAAGTCGTCTTCCTGATCGGTTCCACCAGCGACGTGATGCCACAAATGAGCCAAGCCGAAACGCTCTTTACCGACCAAGATAAGGAGATTTTGGTGGAATTCATCGACAAGGACACCCAGTACATTCCAACCGGCGCGATCGAAGTGATGAAGGCCGAACCGCTGATCCATTACTCGGGGATGCTGGCGGGTACCGAAAAGCTGATCATGTCCGCTCCTATGTCTGATGAGGAAGAAAAGGAACAGAACGTGTCAGACTACATGCTCGATCTGGCGAAGAAGTTTGGTAAGAACATCGACAAGGTGACAGATCCGTTCAGCGGCGAATCTGCGATGGATTTCGTCTCGACTCCGGAAGCTACCCTGAGCCAATACGTTCGAGTACTGCGCAAGGCTAAGGACGAAAATGTTCCATTGAGTGCCGACTGGAACAAGATTTACAAGGAACTCGAAAAGGGAGCCAGCGACGAGGGATTCCAGAAACGGCTCGCTTTAGTTAATGCTGGATTTGGTTACAAGAACCAGGTCGAAAACCTGAGTCCAGAGCTCGCAGCCGAACTCTACTTGACCCACGACCACGGCCAAAACGTCCTGCGTTCCTCAATCAGCCAGTTGGAAAGCTACTATGCCAACCCTTACAAATTCTTCTTGGAGTACGGTTTGAAGCTGAAAAAACGTGATGAATTGTCCATGTCACCAGACCGGATGGGGACCTTCTTCCACAGAGTGATGGAAATCTTCGTCAACAAGGTCAATGGCAATAGCCAAATCAGTTTCGAAAAGTTGGCGGATGGCTACGATGAAAACCAACCAGTCATCAACCAGATCCTCGATTCCGCAATCCAAGAAGCAACCAATGGCCAACCTGATTTGGCCAACTTGATCCAAAACTCATCACAATCTGCCTTCTGGTACGGCCAGTTGAAAGAACTTGTCAACCGCATGACGAACTTGCTGTGCTGGCAGGCTCAATACACCCAATCACGCCCAACTGATACCGAAATTCAGTTTGGTCGTATCGGTAACAAGCGAGACAACGACTTGTTTGCGATTGACTTGCCACTCAAGGACCATAACGCCCACCTCAAAGTTAATGGCCGAATCGACCGGCTGGATGTTACTGACGTCGACGGTAAAAAGTACCTAAATGTCGTCGATTACAAGTCCCGTTACACGAGATTTGACTTAACCAAGGCGGTCAACGGTATTTCACTGCAACTTTTGACCTACCTCAACGCCCTTGAATTCAACATGGACCTCTTAGTGCCTAAGTACGGTAACCAATCAGGAGATCTGCACTTGGGTGGGGCGGCGTACTTGCAACTGCAAAATCCAAAGCTTGAATTTGATAAGATAAATGGCGCTGACCCTGATTTAACAGAAATTGGGATGAAAAAATCAAAATACACCGGTATATTGCTTAATGATGTTGCTTATTTGAAAGCAATGGACAAAAAGGTCAATGGTAAAGGCGGTACTGTATTCCCTCTTAAAACCAAAGATGGCGGAAAGGCAATGGAAGGCCAAAAAGGTACAAAGCTGTATACAGAACAAAAACTGCTCCTGTTATTAAAGAAGAACGAGGACCTTATTTCGAATGCGGCAAATAGCATCTTAAACGGTGATGTAGCAATTCGCCCTTATCGTTACCTCGATGGAAGCAATCTAAGCACGGGGTTAGAGTACTCAGATTATGAAGACATCATCCAGTTCGATAACATGGTAGATCAGCGTAACTACCGCAGAATCTCTACTGTAGATGAGAATGAAATGTTCCTAGATTTAAGAGAAAAATTTGGCAAGAAAGGAGAAGTAGATAATGGGGGAAATTAAATTCACGGACTCACAACAGTCAGCGATTGACGAACGTAACAAGAATATTCTTGTTTCCGCTTCTGCCGGTTCCGGTAAGACTGCAGTATTGGTCAATCGTGCTATTAAGCTGATCAAGGAAGGTAACGCCGATGTCGATCGAATTATGATGGCTACCTTTACTGATCCTGCTGCTAAGAACATGAAGGACCGGATCAGAAAAAGTTTGTTAGAGGCGCTTGAGGAAGAAAAAGATAGTGCTATGCAAGATCGATTGAAATCACAAATCAACCGTCTTCCGCTTGCTGATATCAGTACATTGCACTCTTTTTGTTCAAAGTTGATTAAGCGCTACTATTTTTTGATTGATCTGGATCCTCAATTCCGCTTAATCTCAGATGACACCGAAAAACAACTCATCAAAGAAGATGTTTTGAGTCAATTGGAAGAAGATCTTTATGCTAAATCTGAAGAAGAAACAGAAGATATGGCTTCATTCGGCCAATTAGCTCGTAATTTCTCCGGTGAGAAAAATGATAACAGTCTGACGAACTTGATTTTAAATTTGTACGAAAAGGCAAGTATTCGAGCTGATTCTGAAGATTGGTTAAAGTCTTTGCCAGCGTTCTATGATATGGGCGATAATGTAATCCACTCGGCAATTTATCAAAAACAGATAAAACCTGTACTTCTTCAAGAATTAGGGCAGTTAAGTAATGATTTTAAGCAATTAAGTGAAGAGGCTGGGAATTATTTTTCTGTGACTCAAAACGTTCTGTACAATGACTATCTATTAGTTAACAATCTTCTTTCCTTTTTAATCGCAGGTTCTAATACCGCTGAACTCATAAGATTACAAGTTGAACTTTACAAGGTAGATCATGATTTAACGGCAACAGACGCTAAAAAGAAATCGGAAGTATACACGGACCTGAATGACGAATGGGCAGAATTAATTGATAAATGGGAAATTGACAAAGGTAGCTTAAAAACTATCGACCAAGCTCGTTCTGCTATCAATCAACTCGTCGAAGGAATGGATAGTATAAAACAGAAATCTATAGAGAATAAGTTTGGTAAGACAACAAAAGACTATCTTGATAGTAAAATTGAGGAAATCAAGCAAATTGAAGGCAATTTATTTGTGGATGTATCTTGGAATGACATTCGACAAAAATTTAACGACTTAAAATTTGACACAATTAAGGGACCAAAAAAGGACGAAGAGTTCTATCCACAATTCGTATCGATTAAGGAAAAACGCGATCAATTAAAAAAACAATTTAATGATAATAAGAAGTATTGGTCATGCTCACAAGAAGAACTGATAGAGTTATCTACGGAATCAAAAAGGTTAGTAAATAAGTTAGTTCAAGTTGTTCTGGAATTTGGCAAGAGATATCAACAATATAAGTTAAATAGACATATGTTAGATTTCAATGATCTTGAACATTACGCTTATCAAATTCTGAATCCTCCTGCAGATAACAAAGAGTGGACTGATTTGGTCGCAAATCTTCGCAATCATTACCAACAAATTATGGTTGATGAATATCAGGATACTAACCCCATCCAAGAATCAATCCTTAATTCATTGGCAGATCCAGAGAAAAAGAATCTGTTCATGGTAGGGGATGTAAAGCAGTCTATTTACCGTTTCCGTGGTGGTGATTCAACGATCTTCACTGAAAAATTCAAGGACTACAAATCAAATAAAGAGCATGGGGAAAATATTGTTTTAGCTGAAAACTTCCGGTCAATGAAGAACGTGGTTAACTTTACAAACCTGCTTTTCAAACAATTGATGGATTCTGAAGTTGGCGAAATTGACTATGACGAAGATGCATATTTGAAATTCGCGGCTAAATATTACGGCGAAGAAAATAGCGGTAATCCAACTGAAGTAATGATTTACGATGCCAATGCAGTCGAAAAGAATGCAATTTTAAAAGGTGTCGATAGTGACGGCAAAGAGGATGAAAAACTGACCGGTGAAGTTCGTATGATTGGTATGCGAATTAAGCAAATGGTCAAAAATAAGGAAAAGATCATCCAAGTTGGCGAAGACGGACCAGAGGAGAGGGCAATCCAATACGGTGATATTGCGATTCTTTCTAGAACCAAGAGTATCAACAGTACTTTGATGGAAGAATTTGCAAAGTTGGATATTCCTCTCTACGTTAAAGATGTTCAGAGTTATTTTCAAACCACTGAAGTTCGGATTATGTTGTCTCTTCTGAAGTTGGTTGATAATCCAGAACAAGATATTCCTCTTGCTGCAGTTCTCCGTTCACCAATTGTAGGACTGACCACAAATGAGTTTGCGTTTATCAATCTTCAAAATACTGAAGATAATTACTTCAGTGCATTGAAGTCATTTGCGAACAATTATTTAGCAGGACAACTGCGAAAGAGTAATTTGCTTGAAGAAGCGCAAATTAAGAGCTTATACGAGAAGATTATGCATTTCTTGGAACAACTAAATTCGTTCCGCCAAATTGCTCAACAACAATCAATAGTTGATTTGATTTGGACGATCTACAACGAAACTGGCTACCTGGATTATGTTGGCGCAATGCCTGGTGGACCTCAACGCCAAGCAAACCTGCACGCTTTATATCTTCGTGCTAAGCAGTATGAAGAAAGTAGCTTTAAAGGTGTTTATCAGTTTGTCCGCTTCGTTCAAAAGCTACAAGAACATGATAAAGACTTGGGAGTGGCGCAAGCTGAAATTAATAAGAATTCAGTTAACGTCATGACAATTCACAGTAGTAAAGGTTTGGAATTCCCGGTAGTGTTCTTAGTGGATTCTGACCATGAGACAAAGAAAGATTATACTGATGGCGTATTAGTAAATGATAATATGATCGGTATTGATTACATCACACAGAAGGGTGACAAAGAAAAGTACAAATATCTTTATCCAAATCGGGTGAAGTACGGTACTCTTCAAAAACAAGTAGTATCTCGGAATCTCAAAAAAGCACAGCTTGCAGAAGATTTGCGGATACTTTATGTGGCCGTCACACGTGCACAGCAACGATTAATTATCACTGCCTCATATAACGAGACTGGTCAAAAGAACGGCTTGAAACCATTTATCACTAACTGTCGGAAAGCTAGACAATCTGAATCTGAACTGATTGGAACAGCACTTCGAATTAAAGCAGATAACCTTATGTACCTCATCGGCCTCGCCTTAGCACGGTCCGAAGAATTCGAAAACCTTGCAATCAACGACGACACAGAAGGATCCGGCGACGATTTTGTTTACTTCGATCGATTCAAGAAGATTTACGAAACTCCGGATTCAAAAGAAGAATTGTTTAAGGCAAAAACCTACACCAAGCGCCAAGTAGAAAAGGAATTGGAAAAGGTTAGTGGACCAGATGAAAGCGTGGAAGAAGAGCAGGATGACAAGAAAGTTGTCGCAGACCTGAGCGACCTCACCACCCTCCTCAACCACCGCTACGCCCACTCTGTCTCAACCATGACGACGGCTTACCAATCAGTTTCTGAAGTTAAGCACCTGTTTGAATATCCTGATAGTTCGGAAGAATCACGGTGGAATTACGGTGAAATCCAACCAAACAAGCAATCACGCGGGGTATATCTGAAGGACAAGTTTGAAGAACCAGAATTCCTCAAGCAAACCGAAACAGAGCCGCCAGCTGCTAAGGTCGGTACCGCCACTCACTTGGTATTCCAGAAGGTCGACCTGACTGCTGAAGGAACTTCGCTCGATGGTGTTAAGCAAACGGGTCAAAGTCTTGTTGCACAAGGGTTGATTACGGAAGCGGAAAGCAATAAGATCGACTACGAGGGCATCAGTGGATTCTTCCAAACAGAAATTGGGCAAGAGATCCTCGCTAACCCAAACAGTTATCACCGTGAAGAACCATTCGCAATGATCATGAACGGGAACGAACTCTTCCAAGACATCAAGTCGAGTGAAGGGGAACAGATCCTCGTCCACGGTATCATTGACGGTTACCTCGAAGATGACGAAGGTAAGGTTACGTTAATTGACTACAAGACCGATGAAGCACACAACAAGGACATCATTCTTGCACGGTACGCAGGGCAATTAAACCTTTACGATGAAGCTTTAAAGACGATGGGTAAGACAGTTGTTAGAAAGGCCTTATATTTGGTAAAATCTAAGGATATAATACCTGTTGTATAAATTTGTGTAGGAGGCTTGCGAGATGGCGACGATTAAGGACATAGCATTGAGAGCTGGGGTGTCAGTATCCACAGCATCGCGTGCCTTAAACGACAATCCACGGATCAGCTTAACGACGAGGCTCCGTGTTAAGGAAATCGCCGAAGAGCTCGGATACCAGCCTAATTACAATGCCCAAAACCTTAGTCGTGGTGAATCAAACATGGTCGGCGTGGTATTCCCCGTCACCACTGATACTGCGCCTGCGAACCCATTCCACATTGACTTGATGCGGGGAATCAGTGTTGCGCTGAAGCCTCGCCGATATGAAATGGTTGTAGCGATCGCACCATCGAAGGAAGAATTGCTGGAAAGCGTAGAATCAATGGTCAACCAGTCCAAGGTTCACAAATTTCTGGTATTCTACACGACTGAAAATGACCCGGTCACACATTACTTACGTGAAAACGGATTGGATTTTGTCGTGATTGGTCACCCAACTAGCAATCATCCTGACCGTTTCGTCGATAATGACAACGTCGCGGCAGGTAAGGCGGCGACGGAATTCTTGCTAGACCGGAGAAACGTCAAGCAGCCGGCATTCATCCAGACCGATAATGACTGGGTATATGAAAAAGCTCGGCGTGACGGATTCTACGACTGCATGCAAGAACGTCAACTGCCTGCCTTGGTATGGAAATATCGCGAAGGCGGTCAGACGATTATGGACTTCTTGCGAGAACACCCCGACGTCGATTCGTTGGTCTGCTCCGATGATTTGATCTCGGTCCGCTTGAATGACCAGCTCCAATCGATGGGCTTTCCGGTCGCCAGCTTCAACAATTCCCGCCTGGTGGGGATGTTGTTGCGAGATAACGTCCGGATCGATATGATGCCACGTAAGCTCGGGCTTGAAGCAGTCAACTTGCTCTTCAATCCTGGCGAACATGACCGCATCGTTGAATTTGAAATTTTCGACTAAACACAGACACCTGTTAGTTTGCGATAGCAGGTGTTTTTGCTTGGGCATTAAATTTGCATTCTTGTTGCGAAGTCAGTAAACTACTTGAGAGTTACACCAGTGATTACGGAGGAAATTTCTTTGATGAGAGAAGTATATATTGTTGCAGCCCAACGAACACCAATCGGCAAGCTTGGTGGCGTTCTGGCACCATTGACTGCCGCTGAACTTGGCGGAGTGGCTATTTCTGCAGCACTGAAGAAGTCCGGCCTTGCCGAAACTTCAGCCGTTGACCAGGTCCTGATGGGAAACGTCATTCAGGCGGGTAATGGACAAAATCCGGCACGGCAGGCAGCGGTGGCAGCTGGCCTTGACTTCGGAGTTCCAGCGATCACCATTAATGACGTTTGCGCCTCGGGACTTTCCAGCATCAATCTCGCCGCTAGTTTGATTGGTTCTGGTCAAGCCAATGTCATCGTGGCCGGGGGAATGGAAAGCATGTCTAACGCCCCATATCTCCTGCAAAAGGCCCGCTTTGGCTACAAGTTCGGGGAAGGAAAACTGATTGACGCCATGCAACACGACGGACTGACTGATGCCTGGGGCGGATACTCCATGGGTGTGACGGCGGAAAACGTCAACGAACGTTACCACGTCACCCGGGAACAACAGGATGCATTCGCCCTCAGCAGTCACCAAAAGGCCACTCAAGCGCAGGAAAATCACGCCTTTGATGACGAAATTGTGCCCGTTCATGTAAAGCAACGTAAGTCCGAATATGACGTCACCCAAGATCAAGCAGTCCGCCCAGACACGTCGATGGAAGCTCTTGGCAAGTTACGCCCTTCATACTCCGAAGACGGTTCTGTTACTGCCGGAAATGCTTCTGGGCTCAATGATGGGGCGTCTGCAGTGGTGCTCGCGTCAGCGGAAGCAGTCGAAGAATACGGACTTACACCGCTGGCTAAGTGGGAAGATGCATCACTCGTTGGACTCGACCCAGAAGTGATGGGGATCGGACCATATCACGCGATCAACAAGCTCCTAGAAAACACCGGTAAGACGATTGCAGACATCGACCTGTTTGAAATCAACGAAGCCTTTGCGAGCCAATCCATCGTTTGCCAAGACTTGCTCAAGATTCCTGACGACAAGTTGAATCCAAATGGTGGGGCACTTGCGCTCGGCCACCCACTGGGGAGCTCCGGTGCACGGATTCTCGTCAGCCTTGTACACGAATTACGTGCTCAAAATAAACATACTGGTATCGCCAGCCTCTGCGTCGGTGGGGGAATGGGTGCCGCAACATTAATTACACGCTAAAAAAATGCCGTGACCAAACACTACTGGTTATGGCATTTTCATTATTTTTCAAGTAAAACGCTAAAATAATTTCGTGCAAACGGTTGCACACACTTTGCTTTTCTGCTATATTAATCTTGTAAAAATTGATAAAGCGTTTTCATGAGCGCAAAATTGATAGTTGTTCTATTTAAGGAGTGTTTGATATGAGTCAAGAAAAGTCTACTACGGCCGGCTTGCCTACATTATCAAAGTCAACCATTTGGATGATTAACTTTGGTTTCCTAGGTGTACAGACCGCATTCACTTTGCAAAGTTCCCAAATGAGTCGGATCTTCCAAACTATTGGTGCCGACCCTAACAACCTCGGATGGTTCTTCATCTTACCACCACTTGCTGGTATCGTTGTTCAACCAATCGTTGGTTACTACTCAGACCGTACCTGGGCACCTAAGCTCGGTGGTCGTCGTCTTCCATACCTGCTCTTAGGTATGATTGTTGCCGTTATTGTTATGATGCTGCTACCAAACTCAGGTAGTTTTGGATTCGGTTATGCATCACTTTCGGCTCTCTGGTTCGGTGCCATTACGGTTGCCTTACTGGACTTGTCATCTAATGTTGCCATGCAACCATTCAAGATGATGGTTGGTGACATGGTGAATGATGACCAAAAGAGTTACGCATACGGTATCCAAAGTTTCTTATCTAACACCGGTGCTGTTTTGGCTGCCATCTTCCCATTCTTACTGACATGGTTTGGGGTTGCCAACACCGCAAAGAAGGGTGTCGTTCCTAACTCGGTTATCATTTCCTTCTACGTTGGTGCGGTTCTGTTAGTTATCACTAGTTTATTCACTGTGTTCCGTGTTAAGGAATATGATCCAGCTACTTACGCTATGTACCACGGTATTTCTGAAGAAGATAATACCCAAGGTGGTAACTGGTTGACGCTTTTGAAGCATGCTCCAAAGGCATTCTGGACTGTTACTCTGGTTCAATTCTTCTGCTGGTTTGCATTCCAATACCTCTGGACTTACTCAGCTGGTGCGATCGCTCAAAACGTATGGCACACCACTAACGCTACTTCAGCAGGTTACCAAGCCGCTGGTAACTGGTACGGTGTCTTAGCTGCCGTTCAATCAATCGCCGCTGTTGTATGGTCATACGTACTTGCCAAGGTTCCTAACAAGTACCACAAGGCCGGTTACGCAGGTAGTTTATTACTCGGTGCCTTTGGGTTTGTATCAATCTTCTTCATCCACTCACAAAGCGCATTGATCCTCTCATACATCCTCGTTGGTATTTCATGGGCTGGTATGAACACATACCCACTGACCATCGTTACTAACGCATTGTCAGGTAAGCACATGGGTACATACCTTGGACTCTTCAACGGTTCAATCTGTTTCCCACAAATCGTTGCTTCACTGCTCAGTTTCGCATTGTTCCCAATGTTGGGCGGTTCCCAAGTTAACATGTTCATCCTTGCCGGTATTGTAATGGCATTAGGTGCCCTTTCAGTTACTACCATCAAGGAAACTTACGCAGAATAGTATTACCATAGAGCTGTGACTTCTTTGCCGCAGCCCTATTACTCAAGAAAGGAATTACAAAAATGAAACAAACATTTGAAATTGCTCCATGGAATGTTGTCACTAAAAAGTGGTCCCCAGAAGACAAGCGTATCCAAGAATCAATGACCAGTTTGGCTAACGAACACCTTGGTATGCGTGGATTCTTTGAAGAAGGTTACACCGGCGACCACATGCAAGGTGTATACATCGGTGGTGTTTGGTTCCCTGACAAGACTCGTGTTGGTTGGTGGAAGAACGGTTACCCTAAGTACTTCGGTAAGATGATCAACGCTGTCAACTTCATGAAGATGGTTATCAAGGTAAACGGCGAACAACTCGACCTCGCTAAGCAAACACCTAAGGACTTCAAGCTCGACCTCGACATGAAGCGCGGTATCTTGACTCGTGAATTCACTGTTGAACTCGGTGGCGCAGAATTATCATTCGTATTCGAACGCTTCGTTTCAGCAGTACAAAAGGAATTAGTTGGCCAACGCCTTCACGTTAAGAACCTCGGTAGCTCAGACGCTAAGGTAGAAATCACCAGCGCAATTGACGCCGATGTTTACAACGAAGACGCTAACTACGACGAACAATTCTGGAATGTCTTGGGTAAGAAGGCTGACGGCGAACACGCAGAACTTACTTCCATGACTAAGGAAAACGACTTCGGCACTCCACAATTCATCGTTGGTATGCAAACTACTACTAAGACTGACCTTGAACACACTGGTGACGGTACTTCTGAAAAGGAAGCCTTCAACAACTTCGCAGGTACTATCGCTGCTGGTGCTGAAATCAACTTCGAAAAGCGTACTGTTGTCGTAACTTCACGTGACTTCGATACTCAAGAAAAGATCGAAAGCCGCTTGAACGAATTAAGCGACCAATTTGACGGCCAAAGCTTTGACGACTTGCTCGACCCACACGTTAAGGAATGGGCAGATCGTTGGGTTAAGTCAGATGTTGAAATCAACGGTGACGAAGGTGCACAACAAGGTATTCGTTTCAACCTGTTCCAACTATTCTCCACTTACTACGGTGAAGACTACCGCCTCAACATTTCACCAAAGGGATTCACTGGTGAAAAGTACGGTGGTGCTACTTACTGGGACACTGAAGCATACTGTATCCCAGTTTACCTTGGTGTTGCCAACCAAGAAATTTCTCGTAACTTACTGATGTACCGTTACAACCAACTTGACGGTGCCTACATCAACGCCCAAGAACAAGGCCTTGATGGTGCACTCTTCCCAATGGTTACTTTCAACGGTATCGAATGTCACAACGAATGGGAAATCACCTTCGAAGAAATTCACCGTAACGGGGATATTGCATACGCTATCTACCTTTACACTAAGTACACTGGCGACAAGTCTTACGTACTTCACGAAGGTGCCAAGGTCCTTACCGAAATTTCACGGTTCTGGGCTGACCGGGTACACTACTCACAACGTCAAAACAAGTACATGCTTCACGGCGTAACTGGTCCAGACGAATACGACAACAACGTAAACAACGACTGGTACACTAACCTTCTTTGCCAATGGACTCTCAAGTACACTCTTGAAATCCTCGAAGAAGTCGACGCTGATGTTGCTAAGGACTTGAATGTATCTGAAGACGAAAAGCGCCGTTGGAAGGGTATCGCAGACAACATGTACCTTCCATACGACAAGCAAAAGGACATCTTCCCAGAAAACGATGGCTTCTTGGACAAGGACCTTACTCCAGTTTCCGAAATTCCAAGCGACCAACTTCCACTGAACCAAAAGTGGTCATGGGATAAGATCTTACGTTCACCATACGTTAAGCAAGGGGACGTTATCCAAGGTCTTTGGGACTTCATTGATGACTTTACTTACGAAGAAAAGAAGAACAACTTCGACTTCTACGAACAATTCACTGTTCACGAATCAAGCCTTTCCGCTTCAGTTTACTCAATCATCGCTTCCGACATTGGTTACGAAGACAAGGCCGTAGAAATGTACGAACGTTCTGCACGTCTTGACCTTGATAACTACAACAACGATACTGCTGACGGTCTGCACATCACTTCAATGACTGGTTCATGGCTCGATATCGTTCAAGGTTTCGCAGGTATGCGTGTCCGCAACGACCAATTGCACTATGCACCATTCCTTCCTAAGAAGTGGGATTCATACAAGTTCCGTCAAACATTCCGTGGTCGGATCTTAGAAGTTAAGGTTGATAAGAATGGTACTGACATCACTCTTGTATCAGGTGACCCAATCACCATCGACCTTGATGGCAAGCAACTTGAATTAAAGTAAAACAGGAGCGCGAAGAGAATGAAGTTTGAAGATTTAAAGGGATTCGCCTTTGACCTTGATGGTGTTATCGCTGACACTGCACGTTTTCACGGTATGGCATGGCACCAATTAGCTGACAAGGTCGGTACTACTTGGACTCCAGAACTCGCTGATGCCTTGAAGGGTGTTAGTCGAATGGACTCATTAGAATTGATCTTGAAGGCTGGCGGTCACGAAAACGACTACAGTCAAGAAGAAAAGGAAGCTTTGGCAACCGAAAAGAACGATAACTACATCAAGTTAGTTGAAACTCTTACTCCAGCTGACATTCTTCCTGGTATGAAGGAACTTTTGGATGAATTAAAGGACAATGGTTACCACATCGTTCTCGCATCCGCATCCAAGAATGCTCCAAAGGTTCTCAAGTACCTCCAATTGACTGACTACTTCGAAGGGATTGTTGACCCTGCGAAGTTGACACATGGTAAGCCAGACCCAGAAATCTACAGTGAAGCTGCTAAGTTGATGGGTCTGCCAGCTAACCAAGTGGCCGGTTTAGAAGATGCCCAAGCAGGTATCGAATCAATCAACCGTGCCGGTGAAACTTCTATTGGCTTCGGATCTACCCTGCAAGATGCCGATGTTAAGTTTAACGAAACCAGTGAAGTTTCATTGGCAGCAATCAAGGAACAAATGGCTTAACCTATCAATCACACACAACTATCCATAACAGGCTATTTGTTTTGAAGCCGACGAGGTTTTTCCTCGCCGGTTTTTGCTTTGATATCACGGATTTTGCGATAAAATAGATTTTGTATGATGCTAAGAAAGGTGATTTAGATGGCAGATTTAATTAATATCAACTCAATGTACCGCATGAATAACGGGGTGCAAATCCCATGTGTCGGTTACGGAACATTCCGGACACCAAATGAGGTTGCTCAACAAGCTGTTGCTGATGCGATCGAAGTAGGTTACCGCCACATCGACACGGCTGCGGTTTACGGAAACGAAGAAGGGGTTGGCGCAGGGATCAAGCAATCTGGTATCAACCGTCACCGTCTCTTCCTTACCAGCAAGCTCTGGAATGACCACCGTGGATACAAGAAGGCAAAAGAAGCGCTCGACGAAACCTTGCAACGCCTTCAAACAGACTACCTGGACCTTTATTTAATCCACTGGCCTGCCAACAAGAAGCAATTCGGCGACCAAGCCGCTGAATTAAACGCAGAATCATGGCGTGCAATGGAAGAGGCCTACCACGAAGGTAAGATCCGTGCACTTGGTCTCAGTAATTTCATGCCACACCACATCGCAGAATTGATGAAGACGGCAGAAATCGAACCAGCAGTTGACCAAATCGAAGTTCACCCTGGCTGGACGCACTTGGAAGAAATCAAGTACCTGCAAGCCCACAATATCGTGGTGGAAGGTTGGGGTCCTCTTGGTGGCCAAGGCGCTCACGTAATGGACAACACCACGATGATCCAATTGGCTGACAAGTACGGCAAGACGCCTGCACAAATCAGCTTGCGTTGGGCAATCCAACACGGTGTACTACCACTGCCAAAGTCCACTCACAAGGAACGGATGGTCAAGAATACCGAATTGTTTGACTTTATTATCTCTGATGATGACATGGCCACAATCGACCGTCTGCCAAACCTCGGTGGACAATGTGCTGACCCAGACGAAGTAGACTTCTAGACTAATAGGATGGCGAACCACTGCCGTCCTTTTTTGTTGTGATAAAATTTAGAAAAAACTGGGAGTAGAGTAATGAAAGACGCGTGCAAACAACTGATGTATCGAGTGAGTGATTTTGGCGAGAAGGGGATCATGTTCGTGCCCTTTATGGTGGCGGTGGACCTGGTCCTGCGCTTTGTCATCTTGCCGATCTTTTTCTTCGTCAACACCTGGATCCTGCAGGGGATGGAGATTCCGTTCGTCTCACTGCGCAATACCGGAATCATCATCACGACCCACCCGCTGCTCTGCCTGGCGCTATTGGCGGAGATCGTGGCGGGGATGTTCTTCATGTACTATTTGATGGTCCTGATCATGGACGGCATGTTGAGCATGTGGCTGATGACCAAATTCTCTTTCGTTTCGGTCTGGCACAACTTCAAGCAGATCACGGTCGGAAAAATGCTGCTGGTGATGATGTACTGGATGCTGGTGCTGCCGTTCAATACGCTCCTCTTCCGTACGCCACTCTTCAATGAGATCCAGCTGCCGCAATTCATGGCCGATTTCCTGCCCCGCAAGCCCTGGATCCTCGTCATCACGGTGGTAGCCTACCTGCTGATGGCGTACTTCGGCTTCCGCTTCTTGTTCGCCCTGGACAGTTTTGGGTCAGAGTCGTTAAAGGATTCGATCAAGAGGAGTTGGGCACTAACCAAGTTTGGTTCTGGTGAAATGACCAATCTGATCATCACACTGATTTTTGCGTCACTTACCGCAGTAGTGTTTGATGCGGTTGTGGTTGGGATCCAATGTCTGGCCGATGCGGGGATGCCATCACACGCGTTAGGTTTCTATTTCTTTGACCAAGTTCTCCTGCATGTCGGAAGCGAGCTCCTCTACATCTTTGTGCTCTCAACGATCCTCAACCTCTTCTTCTACAGCAGGATCATCATGTCGTACTTTTTCATGCCGGAAGTTGAGCGGATGCGTCGTTGCGGTAAATGGGCGACGGTGCTGGCTGTGTTGGCGCTGGTGGTCGTGTCGGTAGCGGGGACGGGGATGCAGACGGTGGCTAACCGCAACGTTCACACCGTCACCGTCTCTCACCGGGGTGTCGCGGATAAAAACGGCGTTCAAAACACGATCGCCGCACTCGAGAAGACTCACCGCCTGCACCCGGATTACGTCGAAATTGACCTCCATGAGACCAAGGACCATCAATTCGTGGTGATGCACGACGAAAACCTCAAGAAGCTCACCGGCGTCGACAAGCGTCCCGGCCAGCTGACCTTGGCACAACTGACCGCCTTGACCGCTCACGAAAACGGTCATTCCGCCAAGATCGCTAGTTTCGATGACTACCTGAAAGTCGCCGACAGATTGCACCAAAAGCTGATTGTTGAGATCAAGACGACCCCAACCGACTCGGCCGACATGTTGCAACGCTTCGACCGCCATTACGCGCAGACCTTGATTGCCCGCCACGATCGGATTCACACACTCGACTATGGTGTGGTGCAACGCCTGCGTAAATTGGATCCCCGCCTGAATGTCATGTATATCCAACCGTACAATTTCGCCTACCCCAACCACGCAGCTAGTGGCTACACGATGGAATACTCGACTCTGACGGACGACTTTATCACCCGGTCACACATGCAGGGCAAGGACGTCTTTGCGTGGACAGTCGAAAAGCCGGGTGTGATGAACCAGCTGGTAGACAAGCACGTCGACGGCATCGTCACCGATAACCTGGTCGAACTCAACCGGGCGCTGACTTACCATAATTCATACGCCAAGCAGCTACTCGACTCGATCATGGTCATTCCACTTTAGAATCTTAACCAATTCTACAAAATTCCATCAAAAGTTAGACACAATTCACTGCTAAGATATTTAGCCAAGATAGGAGCAGTGATCATTATGTCAATTTATGGACCTTATGAGGGAAGCTTAAATGCGATTCTCCAGGATTTGAAAAGGCGTATTGAAGAACTCAATCAACGACAAGTAGAAATGAAGCAGCCAAAGCTTTACGAGCACTTAATTGGCCGTGTCAAAGCAAGTGACAGTATGGTAGAAAAATGCCGGCGTAAGAATTACCCGGTGACAGCACAATCCGCATTACGTAAGTGTCGGGATTCGATTGGCTTACGGATTGTCTGCAATTTCATCAGCGACATCAACCGCTGCTTGGACCAACTCAATCAGGCGGACTGGTGCACGATCGTAAAAGAAAAGGACTACATTACCAACGCTAAGCCCAATGGATATCGGAGCTACCACCTGATCCTCGACGTCACCACCCCGTATGTGGACATCGATGGACAGACGCCGGGGCACTTCTTCGTCGAGGTGCAACTCCGGACGATTGCGATGGACTCCTGGGCGAGTTTGGAACATGAGATTAAATACAAGCATGATGTAAAGGACCCCGCGCTTATCGGTAAGGAATTGAAACGGTGTGCTGACCAGCTTGCATCCTGTGACGTGCAGATGCAGACGATTCGACAGCTCGTACAGGAAGGGGACCGTGTGTCATGAAAATCTTATTAGCTGAAGACGAAAAGAACTTGTCTCACGTGATTCAAATGGCGATGAGGACAAGTGGTTATGAAGTCGATGCGGTCGATAATGGCCAAAAGGTGGTCGAGATGGCTGCGAAAAACGCGTATGACGTCATGATTTTGGATATCATGATGCCGATTAAGAGCGGGATTGAGGCCCTGAGCGAGATCCGTGAGCATGGTGATAAAACCTATGTGATTATGCTGACGGCGATGTCGGCAGAAGATGACCGGGTCAATGGGCTCGACACCGGGGCAGACGATTACCTGACCAAGCCGTTTTCACTGAAGGAATTGCTGGCCCGGCTACGTTCACTGGAGCGCCGGAGTAGGGACTACGCAGAAGATCAGATGGAATTCAATGACCTCCAGCTCCACAGCGAAGACCAGGTCCTGGAAAGCCATAATTCGATCAGCCTGTCACGGGAAGAAACTAAGATCATGCAGTACCTGATCCGCAATGCCGGCAAGAAGATGGACGAGCAGTACCTTTTGCGCCACGTGTGGGACGGGGATGCTGCGGCGGATGATGTCTGGATCAGTATCTGCTACCTGCGCCATAAGTTCGACGCGATCCAATCCTCCACCAAGATCCAGGGTAAAAAGGGTGGTCCGTACGTATTGGAGGTGTAGTTGCCGATGATTCAACACTTCCGTAAAAAATTCGTTATCATGTCGACGTTGGCACTGGTGATGGTGATCGTCACAATCGTCGGAAGCATCAGTGGCATCACTTATTACCGTGCCCACCAAGAAGTTAATGGTGTGTTGACAACGCTGAGCCGAAACGAGGGACAGATTCCCCAACACCAAAACAAAAATAACCTTGGCTTTTTGCCACAACAGCACTACAACAAGGATGCGATGATGCAGTACCGCTTCTTCTCGGCGACGATCTTGAAGAAGGGCGGGACCAAAGTCGATAACAGACACATCTTTGCGGTTTCACAAAAGACCGTCCGCAAGCTTGCAAAAAAAGTCGCTAGCAAGGGTGCGAAACGCGGTTATGTTCTCTACAACAACACCGTCTACGCATACATGATCAAGAAGACGTCAAGCCAGACCACAGTGGTATTCCTCGACGAAACGCTGATGATGGCCCGTGCATGGGAAATCATCTACGTCGGGGTCGCCCTTGGTTTCGTCTGCCTGGTGATCTACACGATACTTTTGTTGCTCTTCAGTCAGCGTGCGATCCGGCCGATTATCCAGAGTGAAGAACGGCAAAAGGAATTCATCACCAATGCCGGTCACGAACTGAAGACACCACTCGCTGTCATTTCGGCGAATACGGAAATGATGGAGATCACGGATGGGGGCAACGAACTGACCGCTAGCACCAAGCAACAGGTGAAGCGGATGACCGAATTGATCAACTACCTTGTCTCACTTGCGCGCCTGCAGGAACAGCCCCAGCTCGATATCCAAACCATCGACGCCAGCCAGCTAGTTTCACGGTCTGCCGAAAGCTTTAAGAACGTCATCAGCACTGATGGACATGAATTTAAGCAGTCGATTGAGCCAGATTTGCGGGTTCGCGCCGACGAAAATTACTTCTACGAGCTGATCAATATCCTGGTCGATAACGCCAATAAGTACTGTGATCCTGGCGGGACGGTCGAGGTTTCGCTCACTAGAAACAAGAAGAACGTCGACCTGGTCGTCACAAATGACTACAAGGATGGTGAGAAGGTCGATACTAGCCGATTCTTCGAGCGCTTCTACCGCAATGATCGAGCACGGACATTAACGAAAAAAGCCGGATACGGGATCGGTCTGTCGATGGCCCAGAGCCTGGTGAAAAATTTCAATGGGCGGATCTCCGTGAAGTATTCCGGTCACAAGATTTCCTTCGTGGTTTCTCTGCGAAGGGTTTAAACACAAAAACAGCTTACGAAAATTGCTCTTCGTAAGCTGTTTTTTTAGTAGTCACCGTTTAAGATCGAGTTCTTTACAATTACGTAATCGACTCTGCGGATGGATTCGAGGTCGCGTCCACCAGCGTATGAAATTGATGATTGAAGGTCTTCTTCCATTTCTATCAGGGTATCCTTAATGGAGCCGCGGAATGGTACGAGCATTTGCTTACCTTCGACATTTCTGTAAGCACCCTTTTGCACTTCTGAGGCGGAACCCCAGTATTGCTTGAATTGCTTGCCGTCAATAGTGATCATGTGGCCAGGCGATTCGAGGTGACCGGCCATCAGAGAACCGATCATGACCATGGATGCACCGAAACGTACGGATTTTGCGATATCACCGTTGTGGCGGATCCCACCGTCAGCGATGATTGGCTTGCGCGCAGCCTTGGCACAGAGGCGGATGGCGGCTAATTGCCAACCCCCAGTACCAAAACCGGTCTTGAGCTTGGTGATGCAGGCCTTACCGGGGCCAACACCGACCTTAGTAGCGTCCGCACCGGCATTTTCCAGATCACGGACAGCTTCTGGAGTCGCAACGTTACCAGCAGTCACGAATGAATCTGGCAGTTGCTTCTTAATGTGCTGGATCATCTTGATAACGTAGTCGGAGTGACCGTGCGCTACGTCGATCGTGATGTATTCTGGCACTAACTTGTCGGCCTTAAGCTGGTCGATGAAGTCGTATTCGGAGTCCTTGATGCCGACGGAGATTGAAGCGAATAAGTCTTTCTCGTGCATCCGCTTGATGAATCCGGCACGATCTTCAGGTTGGAAACGGTGCATCACATAGTAGTATCCGTTTTGCGCCAACCATACGGCCAAGTTCTCGTCAATGACACTTTCCATATTGGCAGGCACTACCGGGATCTTAAATGTACGAGGGCCGAATTTTACGCTGGTGTCAGCCTCTTTACGGCTCTTAATCACACATTTGTTAGGGATGAGTTGCACATCATCATAGTCAAACATTTCCATGGGAATGCCTCCTTGTGGTTAAATTCCGAATGTAATTATGCACTATAATAAAATTTCCGTCAACAATAAAATCGTACAATTTCAAAGGGGTGTCAGAAAATAGTTCGATTATATCATTGACGAATGTTCGTAAATCAATTAATATAGTGAAGTAAAAACGTCTTTTACGAATATTCTTGATGAGGTGAAAGTTAAATGTCATCAGTTGTTATTGTTGGTAGTCAATGGGGAGACGAAGGTAAGGGTAAGATGACCGATTACCTGAGTCAGGAAGCGGACGTTGTTGTTCGTTCCCAAGGTGGTAACAACGCGGGTCACACAATTGCCTTCGACGGTAAGAAGTTTGCCCTGCGTCTGGTTCCTTCAGGTATTTTCGAAAAGAACAAGCTCGCGGTGATCGGTAACGGGGTAGTTATCAACCCACCTGCATTGCTCAAGGAACTGCACTACCTCCAAGACAATGGAATTGATATCTCTGGTCTGCGGATCTCCAGCCGGTCACACATCACTTTCCCATACCACATTCTCTTGGACAAGTGCCAAGAAGAAGCGAAGGGTGATCACAAGGTTGGTACTACGAAGAATGGTATCGGACCTACGTACATGGACAAGGTTTCACGGATCGGTATCCGGATGTGCGACTTGCTTGAAAAGGACACGTTTGAATCCAAGCTCCGTCAAAACTTGGCTGAAAAGAACGAACTTTTCACTAAGCTCTACCACGTTGACCCAGTGAACTTCGACGATATTTTCGAAAGTTACTACGAATACGGTCAAGAACTGAAGCAGTACGTTTGTGACACTTCACAAATCGTAAATGACGCTCTCGATGCTAATAAGCGGGTTCTTTTCGAAGGTGCGCAAGGGGTTATGCTCGACGTGGACCAAGGTACTTACCCATTCGTTACCGCGTCAAACCCAATCGCCGGTGGTGTCTGCACTGGTGTCGGTGTTGGTCCAAACAACATCAATACTGTAGTCGGCATCTGCAAGGCTTACTCTACCCGTGTCGGTGCTGGTCCATTCCCATCTGAATTACATGATGAAATTGGTGACCAAATCCGTGAAACCGGTCATGAATACGGTACTGTTACTGGTCGCCCTCGTCGTGTCGGTTGGTTCGACAGTGTGGCAATGCGTCACGCCCGCCGTGTATCCGGTGTTTCCTGCCTGAGTTTGAACCTGCTCGACGTCTTGACTGGCTTGAAGACCGTGAAGATCTGCAAGTCCTACAAGCTCGACGGCAAGGAAATCGACTACTACCCAGCTAGCCTGAAGGAACTCGACCGTTGCGAACCCGTATACGAAGAACTTCCTGGTTGGGACGAAGACATTACTGGTGTGAAGAAGTTTGAAGACCTGCCAGTAAACGCCCAAAACTACCTCAACCGCGTCAGTGAATTATCCAAGACGCCACTGGCTACCATCTCAGTCGGCGCCGACCGGATCCAAACCATCATCGTCAAGGATCCATGGGACATCGCTGAAAAGTAAAATCAGATATAGTAAAAGCTCCTCAAATCGGAATGATTTGGGGAGCTTTTTTGGGGTTAGGTAGGATTGTTTGAAGATTGCCTTAAATCCCACCCGTAAAATTGTATAGACCTTTTATTTTGATCAAATAATAGCGTAAAATAATAATGTAAATTTTTGATATGGAGTAATTACGATGAATAAGTTACAAATTACTACTAACCGCCGCAACTTGGATTGGCCACTGCATAAGGAAATGGATCAAGCTACTTTGATTCAAATGCTTGGCGTGACTGCAACTGGAAGCAACGGCGAAGATTTAACAAGCAAGGTCGTTGTCAACATGACTCAAGTGGATGTTGATACGGTCGGACACTACCCTGTGATGATGTCCGTGATGGATTCGACCGGAAAATCGGTTCAAGAAAACGCCACGATTAATGTCGCAAAGGGCGTGAAACTCGATGATCAAAAGGGGGCCAGTGATATGGCTAAGAAGAACAAGAACGGCAAGAAGAACCGCAAGTGGATTTACATTCTCCTCGCTGTGATCGTATTGATTTTGACATGGTGGGGAATTACTGCTCACAACCGCGCACAACAAGAACAAGCTGACAACAACTCTGAACAAAGCAGTCAAATCAGCAACAACTCCAGCAGCATCGACAAGCTGAGCAGTGATAACCAAAAGCTGGCTACACAGGTCGCTGAATTGCGTGGTGCCGTAAAGCAATACCAACGTGACCATGACCGTGAAGCCCTTAATCGTCGTCTCGACCAAGTTTCACAAAGCACTTCACAACTCCAAACACAAACTAACAACAACACTACTCGTGAAAGCACAACGCAAATCACGAATACCATTGAAAAGGTCCGTGAATCTCCTGAAAATGGTTTGAGTGCTGTCGACAGCTTGAAGCAAGAATCAGGTTTCAACAAGATTTGGGATTCTGTATCTTCACAAGTTTCATCCATCATGAGCAGTTTCACTAACTAAGATTTGACAGCCTAGTGAATGGCAATTAGAATAATATAAAATATCCCTTTAAGTGGCCCAGAGAGACCAACAAGGAACGATGGAATGACCCAAGTTCTCCGTTAGTCGTAGTGGCTGCGGAGAACTTTTTATTTACACAAAAGGAGCGATAAATATGGCACGTGAAATAGTTGACGGATCAAGCATGCAGCGGGCACTTACCCGGATCACTTACGAAATCATTGAACAAAACAAGGGTGTCGATAGTCTTGTCTTTGTTGGTATCAAGACCCGGGGGATTTTCCTCGCCAAGCGGTTGGCTAAGCGATTGAACCAACTTGAAAACGTCAATGTTCCAGTGGCAGATTTGGACGTTTCACTTTACCGTGATGACCGTCACGTTCCTGACAATCACGTCGAACCTACAGTCAACACCAAGGAACTCGACGTCGACATTACTGACAAGCACGTTATCTTGGTCGATGACGTTCTCTTCACCGGTCGTACTGTACGTGCTGCCCTCGACGCTCTGATGGACATGGGCCGCCCAAAGCGTATTTCACTCGCCGTCCTCGTTGACCGTGGACACCGTGAATTACCTATCCGTCCTGATTTTGTTGGTAAAAACATCCCAACATCATCCAGCGAAACCGTTCACGTCGCAGTTGAAGAATACGACGGTCACGAAGATATTACGATTGATCGGAATTAAAGCGAAAGCACAAAAATAGCCCCGCAAGCACAATGCCTGCAGGGCTATTTATTATTCTTTCCAATATCTGGAGTTCATCAAAATCTGCCGTGACCGTTCATCGGCGGGGCGGTAACCTTTTCTGAATGAATGTCTGAAGAACATCATGTTGTAGAAGAAGGCGAAGAACAGTGATGGCCATGGGAATTCGATCATCCAGTTGAGACCGAAGAACATTGCGACCAGCACATAATCCATATCTAAGACGATCATCAAGATGAAATTGTAGTAATCGCCACGGAACAGGGCTGGCAGTGGGCCAAACCACAGTGTTGTCCAAGAAATTCCGACTTTTGAGATTCGGATGTCACCTTGGTCGTTAACGATTTTCGCGTAATTTGGTGGCAGAGGGAGATTGTTTAAGTTAAACGGATTTTGGTCATCATTGTTATTGTTGCCAAAAGGGTTTTGCATCTCTCTTTCACTTCTTTCTTATAGATTTACCGACGCAGTGACAGCTTGACAACAGCTTCACAGCGGGCAGTTTGGGGCATCATATCGATTGGTTGGATGTAGTCAACGTGGTAAACGCTGGTGAGGCGACGCAGGTTCCGCGCAAGTGAGGCCATGCTACATGAGACATAGGCGAATTTGCGTGGCTTTACCTTGAGGATTTGCTTGATCAATTCGTCGTCCAATCCTGCACGAGGCGGATCGACAACCAGTGCGTCGAATTTCAGGCCTTCGTCGAGCCACTTTGGCATGATTTCTTCGGCCTTACCAACTTCATAGTGGGCGTTCTCGATCCCGTTTAATTTCGCATTTTTATTTGCATCATCGACCGCCTCGGGAATCACTTCCATACCGCGGACTTCCTTGACGCGTGAGGCGAGTGACAGACCGATTGTACCGATGCCGGCGTAAGCATCGATCAGCGTGTCGTTTTCGTCCAGTTCGAGTGCTTCAGAAGCCAGTTCGTACAGCACCTCGGTTTGTTCCGGATTCAGCTGCAAGAATGAGCGGGCGGACAATTCGAAATCCAGTCCCATCAGGCTTTCGGTGATCGTTTCCTTGCCAGCAAGGTGGATCATTTCATCACCCCAGACCAATGGAGTGTCGCCGGGATTGACGTTTTGCATCACGGACACGACTTCTGGCAATTGCGCTTCGATCATTTCGAGCAATTGACGCTTGTGTATCAGCTTTGGCGTGTTGGTGATAAAAGTCAGTTGGATCTCGCCGGTCGTCCAGGATTCACGCACCACGATGGTCTTAATGATACCACTGTTGATCTCCTCATTGTATACGGGGATAGCGAGCTCTTCAATCATTTTGACCACTGCACGGACCACTTTCATCGTTCGTGGCATTTGAACCGCACACTCTTGCATGTCAACGAGGTCGTGACTATTTGGCTTGTACAGACCCGCAGCGACGTGTCCATCGACCATCCGCACTTGGAACTGGGCCTTGTTGCGGTAGTAGTATTCTTCTGGTGCAGCGATGGTCTTGCGGACGTCATAGTTGCGGTATCCATATGGTTGGAATTTCTCGAGGCTATCGAGGACGACCTGACGCTTGAAGGCCAATTGTTGCGGATAGGCGAGGTTGGCGAGTTCAAAACCACCAGCCACGTCTGCGTATGAGTCTTTAGGTGTCACACGGTGCTTACTACGCTTGCGGATCCGGTGTATCTTAGCTTCTAAGAAACGGGGAAGAATCCGCGTTGCTTCAGCGACCACGATTTCTCCAGGAAGTGCACCTGGTACGAAACAGACCTTGTGCTTGTAATAGCCGATCCCGCTACCGTTGACTCCGAGACGACGGATTGTCAGTGGGAAGCGATCGCCGATATTTACTTCAACACCTTCTGTAGTTTTTTCTTTTACCATCTTATTTCTCCGTTCAATTATTGATGTCCTTCCATTTTAGCACATCTGGATGGTAAATTTCGCTTGGTAAGTATTGAACAAATGACATAAGTGAACCTTTGGAAAGCTATTAAAAAATAAAATATTAATGATAAATATGGCGATTTTGGTGTATATAGTCCCAAAATATAGTAAAATGACTATGTGAAATATTGCATAAGTAAATAAGGAAGTGAAAAAATGAAGATTGCCGCAATTTCAGGATCCAATGCCAATCACTCCTATAACCGCATGTTGTTAGAGTTTATCGCAAGAGATCTGAAGGATACTGATGAAGTTGACGTTATTGATATCCGCAAGGTACCAATGTTCAACGAAAACTTTAAGGGTAACACTCCAGAAGTCGTCGCAGATATCGACCGGCGCGTGGCTGCTGCAGATGCAGTTATTATCGCCAGCCCTGAATACAACCACTCAATCACATCCGCTTTGAAGAGCGTGGTTGAATGGCTGTCATACGAGTTACACCCACTCGAAGACAAGCCCGTATTGATCATCGGTGCTTCTACCCACGAACAAGGGTCTTCCCGTTCCCAAGTCCAATTACGTGATATCCTGATTTCACCAGGTGTCAACGCCCACGTATACCAAGGTGGCGAATTCTTCATGAGTGATGTTGCTCACATCATTGACGAAGAAGGTAATGTGACTGACGAGATGTCCGTCAAGTTCTTAAACAAGTGCATCGATGGCTTTAAGTTATACGCTGAAGCTATCAACGGCATGGTCGCAAAGAAGAAGGAGGCAGAGGATAAGTAATGAAAATTCTGGCTTTAGTTGGTACAAACGCCAATTTCTCATATAACCGAATTTTGCTCCACTACATGAAGAAGCACTTTAATCAAATGGCTGATATCGAAGTATACGAAATCAGCAAGCTCCCTGCCTTCAGCGTGGACGTGCCATTGTCCGAACAAACTGAGGTATGGAACTTAAAGCAAAAGGTCAAGGAAGCTGACGGTGTCGTATTCTCAACTCCTGAATACGATCACGGTATCCCAGCAGCTTTGAAGAGTGCGACAGAATGGTTGTCATACAAGACCGAAGTATTAAAGCACAAGCCATGTATGGTTGTCGGTGTTTCATACGGTCGTCAAGCTTCCGCACGTTCACAAGTTCAAATGCGCCAAATCTTGATTTCTCCGGACTGCGATGCTAATCTCTTGCCAGGACATGAAGTCTTGATCGGTGGTGCGAGCCGTGTATTTTCTAAGGACGGTCGCTTGATCAACGACGAAATGCGTGACAATTTAGAAGATAGCTTTACTAACTTTATCGAATACATCCAAGTATTTAAGAACTTCGAGGGAGGAGACAAGATGGCTTACAAACGCCCTACTATTTCAGACGCATACATTAATTTCCCAACAGGTCGCATGAGCTTACGGGAAGTACAACAAATCTTCAGCACTATCCCATTTGAAATCGACTTGGTAGATAGTTCTGACCGTTTTGCATGGTTCTCTGACAACAAGCACCGCCTGCAAGAACACTCTTTGGCATCACTTAACGAACCAGTTTCACAAGTGCACTCACCAAAGTCCGTTCCTGGTGTGATGAAGATCATCAACAGCTTCCGTAGCGGCGAAGAAGACATCGTGAACCGCCCAGTATGGCTGAATGGCGAACGTGTTTTGATCCAATACTACGCTCTGCGCGACATTGACGGTCACTACCTCGGTACCATCAAGTTCACTGGTAGCGTAGAATTCATCCTCGCCTTGTTCGAAAACAACGCCTGGGGTGAAAAACCAGCTGACATGCCAGCAGCACCTGTATTTGAAGACAACGACGACGCTCCAGTAGCCGATGCTTCAACTGGTGCATCTGAATCCGAATCAGAACCAGCAGAACAAACCTCTTCAGAACCAGTCGCTCCAGCATTTAGTGCCGTTGCAGAAGACGATACTACTGATGCATCTACTGGCGCTTCTGAAAGTGGCAGTGTTGACGCTGACGACGAAACTGCTGACGCAACAACTGGTGCTTCTGAAAACTAATTACGCTTATGGCAAGTGAATTAATGACGCAAAAACATATTATGATTCACCGGGCTCTGGGGACACGGATCACGCTGACAATTTACGGCGATCGCTATTTCCCACTCCTCAGCAAGACCACGCGGATGATCGATGAATTCGAGGACCGTTTGACGGTGAACCGGCCTGAATCCGAGGTTATGTCGGTCAATAAGGCTGCCGGCCAAATCCCGAAGATCGTTTCACAGTCGACCTATGACTTGATCAAGTTGGCGGTGAAGTACAGTCGGGAAAACTTTGGCTTTAATGCGCTGATTGGACCACTGGTGAAGCTCTGGAAGATCGGTTTTGATGGTGCGCACGTGCCTAGTGATGCCGAGATTAAGGAACGGATGAAGCTGATCGATCCTTACAAGGTCCTGCTTAATGACGAGAGCCGGACGGTATTTCTGGAAGAGGCGGGGATGGAGCTCGACTTGGGTGGTATTGCCAAGGGTTACATCGCTGACCGTATCCGTGATTTCTGGATCGAAGCGGGCGTACCAGCGGGAATTATCGACCTCGGAGGTAATCTCCTCTTCGTCGGTGACTCACCACGGCGCGAAGACGGACAGTGGATCATTGGTGTCCAGGATCCGCAATTAAAGCGGGGAGAGAACCTGGAGACGGTGATTCATCCGGCATGTTCCGCAGTCACGTCGGGTATCTATGAGCGTTTCTTGATCAAGGACGGCAAGCGATACCACCACCTGCTCGATCCACGGACGGGTTATCCGCTCGACACGGACCTCAGTAGTGTGACCGTCTTTACGGAGCAATCCGTGATGGGCGAGATCGAAGCCAAGCGCATCTTCTTCAATGGCGCACCGATTGATGATTGGGCCAAACAAGAAGGCAATTACGGCGCTGTCTTAGTTCACAATGACGAAACAATCGAAAAAGTAAACTTCAAATAGACGGTAATCCCTTGGTTGACAGGGGATGCCGTTTTATTTTGAAAAAGATTAAAATTAGGATTGCCAAAATTAGATTAATGTAATATTATAAGTGCAAATATGAAACACGGATGCATTTCAAGTAGGTCGTCAAGAGAGACTGCGGTTGGTGTAAGCAGTTGACCGAAACTCCGGTGCAGTTAATTATGTGGGCGGGTAATTCCGCACGGCTGATGACCGTTATACATCACGAGGGTGACAATTATTTGTCAAACTTGGGTGGTACCGCGGAACAAGAGCCATTTCGTCCCAATAGATTGAGGATGGAATGGCTCTTTATTTGTTAGGAGGATATACGATGTTAGATATTAAGAAGATTCGTCAAGATCCTGAATTTTTCAAGGAAAAGTTAGCTACTCGTGGTGTTAAGGCTGAAGAAATCGATGAAGTCATCGCTCTCGATGAAAAGCGTCGTGAATTGCTTCAACAAACCGAAGCAATGAAGGCTGAACGTAACGCCGCATCTAAGAAGATTGGTGAAGCTAAGAAGAACGGTGAATCCGCTGAAGATGCTGTTAAGGAAACCCGTGAACTTGGTGACAAGATCAAGGAATTGGACGTTGAAGTTGAAGAAAACGACAAGGTGCTCAATGACAAGATGTCCCGCCTTCCAAACGTGCCAAACGAAGGTGTTCCTGTTAGCTTGACTGAAGACGGTGCCGTAGAAGTTCGCAAGGTCGGCCAGATCCGTGAAATGGACTTCGAACCAAAGCACCACTGGGACATTGGTGAAGAACTCGGTATCTTAGACTTCGACCGCGCAAGTAAGGTATCTGGTGCCCGCTTCGTTTACTACCTTGGTATGGGTGCCCAACTCGAACGTGCCGTATACAACTTCATGCTTGATGAACACATGAAGGACGGTTACACCGAAGTTATCCCACCATACATTGTTAACGCAGACTCAATGTACGGTACTGGTCAATTCCCTAAGTTCAAGGAAGGTGTTTACCAAGTTAACGGTGAAGACATGACTCTGATCCCAACTGCTGAAGTTCCATTGACCAACTACTACCGTGGCGAAGTTATCCCAGCAGAAGAATTGCCAGTATACGTTACTGCTTTGACTCCTTGTTACCGTTCTGAAGCCGGTGCTGCCGGTCGTGACACCCGTGGTTTGATCCGGATGCACCAATTCAACAAGGTAGAAATGGTTAAGTACTGCAAGCCTCAAGATTCATGGGATGAATTGGAAAAGATGACTGCAAACGCAGAAAACATCTTGAAGAAGCTTGAAATTCCATACCACGTCATCACTTTGACTACTGGTGACATGAGTTTCACCGCTTCTGAAACTCACGACTTGGAACTCTGGATGCCAGCACAAAAGAAGTACCGTGAAGTATCTAGTTGTTCTAACTGTCTCGACTTCCAAGCTCGTCGTATGCACACTCAATACCGTGACGAAGATGGTCAACTCCAATACGTTCACACATTGAATGGTTCTGGTTTGGCTGTTGGTCGGACTGTTGCTGCGATCTTGGAAAACTACCAAAACGCTGATGGAACAGTTACTATTCCAGAAGTCTTAGTACCATACATGCATGGTGTTACTAAGATCACCAAGGAAAACGCTGTACCATTCCGCAACAAGTAATACTAAAAAAGGCGCTAT
>JAUMUE010000044.1 GCA_030530845.1 Limosilactobacillus sp. | reverse complement strand
ATAATGCCACGCAGTCACTATCCCCTTTATCTTTATTTAATCCACCATACAAGCGGGTTTTGTTTTTGTTGATCGATTCGTTGGTTGACGACACTGACTAGCACGATCATGTTGGTAATCAGCGAGTTCTTCTTGCGGTAAGCAATGTAGCGTGATGACCAGATCGATGCGTACTTGTCTTTGTAATTACGCAAACCTTGGAATCCGTAGAGGTGGTAACCATATTCGTAAATGAAGTGGGCCACCTTTTCTTCTAAGAAACTAAATTGGTATTCACCAACGTTCGACAGTGGGGCCATCCCCAGGTCAAAGTAAGTATAGCCGTGCTCTTGTCCGTATTCGTACATGCTGATGAAGATCTTGTCCATGATTCCTGATGGTGCGTCTTGACTGTGACGCATCAGGTCAATCGTCAGCAGTTCCTTACCACCAGTAGGCATGAATGTCGCGAATGCCACCATTTTGTCATCCTTGTCACGGACGGTTGCGACCGGCGCTTGGTTGATGTAGTAGGGGTCAAAAAATCCGAGAGAGAACCCTTTTTCGACCTGCTCACCAAGCCACGAATCAGAAACCTGCTTCAGTTCCCGCATGAACTCGTCGTCAAACGGTGGTTCCACAACTTCGAATTCGTAACCTTCGCGATCGAACTTGTGGATCAAAGCCCGTTGTGACCGTTGCTTCTTGCCGGCCAGGGTGAAATCAGCCAGGGTGACCAGACCACTTTCACCGGTCTTGATGAAATCAAAACCGAATTCGTGCAGCAGCATCGTGAATTCACTGGAGACTTCGTAAAAGACCAGTTCGTAGTCGTACTTATCGGCCTCATTCACGAACTGACGGACCGCATCACGGAGACAATCTAGGTTACCAACCGGATCACCCATGACAACGAGGCGGTCGTATTTCTTTCGGTACATGAAGAAGAGTTGGTCTTCGCCGTCTTCTTGGTAGAAGTGGATGTTCTTATCACGCAGGAAGGCTAGGTGACTGGTTTCGTTGCCACCAAAGCGTTCGATGACGTTGCGCACCCGGTCCTCTTCAAAACTGTGGATGGACTTGAATGGATCATGACCCTGGGTGAAGTACCAGAGCACGACCAGCATCAAGAGTAGTCCCAGGATCATTCCGACCAGGCCAGACAGCCAGAGTCGTTCACCGGGGAAGAAGAGGAAGTCGGGAACACGGTGCTTGCTAGCGTATTGGGGCGCGTTGATAATACCAATCAGGCCGTACAGAATGACGCTTCCGGCAAAGATCAGGGCGTCGATCACGAACTTACCGATTGAGTATTGGAGTTGCTCACGGTAGAGGACGTGGCGTGAAATCAGGACCATCAAGAGCACGATGGAAAGGTAAATCGTCAGTGACAAGGTACCCAGGTTCCAAATCGTGTTAGCAATTCCAATTAACAAGAGAATCAAGGTTGGCCAGTAAGCCCGTTTTACCTTCGCCTGCAGACCCCGTGCACAGGCCAACATTGCGATGGCAAACAGGAGCGTGGTCATTTGGTGCAGGAAGAAGAACGTGTATGGGTAGAGGTGTTGAACGAGTGGGTTTTCCGCAGTGATATCCGGCATCGAGGCGGTCAAAATCATCAGGATCCCGGAAATGTACATGAAGGCCGTGATCAGGTAGTAGGCCAGCTTTCGGAAAAACATGAGTGGCAAGCCATCAAAGAACTCGTTCACCGAGGTTGCGAGGTTGTGGATGAACATAATTCCCGCCAAAACCAGTGGCACTAAGTAGTAGAAGATCCGGAATAAGAGGAGCCAGATCACGATCGTTGTCTTTGGCACACCAAGTAAGGCAAGCTCAAAGATCATCATCATATCAAACGAACCCAGGGCACCCGGGATCATTGACAAGACACCCAGGACTTGGGCGACGGCATAGAGCGGGATTACGTTGATTAAGTTTTCCCGGACCCCTAAGCACCAGCCGACTAAGAGAAAGAAGAGTGCGACAAATAGCCATTCGCAGGTTGAACTCAAGACGATGAAGGCCTCAAGTTTGGGCGTCACTTCTTTAAATAGCTGGTTATCGTTAATCAAAGTAAAGTAGAGGACAACCGGGAAGTAGAGGCCTCCGCCGACCAGCCAGATTGCGTACTGATCGAAGTGGCCGCCCGCATGAAAGCCAAACATGATTACCAGGGCGATCCAACACAGAATTGACAGTCCGGACAGGAGAAAGACTGCGATCTTGGAAATCGCTAGTAGGATATCCTTTTTCGTCGCATTTTCACGGTAGAAATAAGCCCGCATCGTCGCACCAAGAAGACCACCGAATCCAGCAATGTTGGTCAGTGTATTGGTGATCCAGCCGCAGCGTATGATATATCCACGCTTGAATTCACCGGGTAAAAAGTGGACGATCGCAAAGTCATATCCCAGCATCGGCACAATCGCCAAGCATCCCGCAACCAAAAGTAGGATGATTTTAGAGATGGACAGGTCTGATAAACCGACACCGACTTGGTCCCATTGCACGGTCTTGAAGAATCCACCCAGCCCGTGGATGACAAAGACGATGACCGACGTGATGAAAATAAGCTTAAAAATCCGTGAATACTTTTCCCACCAGGTGATGAAATGGTTACCTAGTGATTTCATGTTGATTCCCCCTCAGAAACTCAGTAATAGTCCTATTATATGATATTCTGGAATCTTTATCGCTTTATTTTGAAAATTAGTTGACGAAAATCATAATATCACGTATACTCTTATATGTTGTCAAATGGTCCATTGGTCTAGTTGGTTTAGGACGCATCCCTGTCACGGATGAGATCACGAGTTCGAGTCTCGTATGGACCGTATATTATCGAAGTTGAGTCATCGTACTCAGCTTTTTTTGTATCTAAAGGAGATTTTCATGGAAGCAACCTGGAAATATACTGGTGAAGAACCAATCAAGATTAAGAAATTCCTGCAGTCACTGGGGATGGGGCACCGTCTCTTCAATGACATTAAAAACGGCAAGGGGCAATTGTTAGTCGATCACCGCCCTGTACGGCCTACGACTAAGGTTCTGCCTAACCAACCACTGACGATCAAGGTTGATCCGGAATTTCCTGATCCAGACGTTGCTGTTAGCCATGAACCATTGAAGATCGCTTATGAAGATGCCAATTGGATGGTGATCGACAAGCCAGCTGGTGTGACATCGATTCCCGGTCCCACCGTCAGCAACGACACTGTGTTAAACCGGGTCAAGGGCTACTTAGAGGAGCAGGGTTCTGAAGACCTCCGCCCACACCTGATTACCCGTTTGGACCGCTTCACTGGGGGACTTCTCTTGGTTGCCAAGCACCAGGTTGCATCCAGCATGATCAGCCAACAGGTTCAACAACACCAGATGCTCAAGGAATACACCTCCATCGTCAGCGGTACTTTCACCGATGACCATGGGATGATTGATTCTCCAATCGCACGTGTTGAAGGCCAAATTCAACGGGTGATTTCACCTGATGGACAGTCGGCACGGACAGAATATTGGGTAGAAGAGCAGGGCGACAAGTTCTCACGTGTCCGCGTGCGCTTGCATACCGGTCGGACCCACCAAATCCGTGTCCACTTCGCCTCAATCGGTCACCCACTCGTCGGCGATCAATTATACGGTGGCGGCACCAGTAAGTTTGACCATCAACTGCTGCACGCCAGCAAGATTTCTTTCCGCGACCCCTTTAGTCAGGAACAATTAACATTTACATCAGAGCTGCCAGAAACTTTTGACAGCTACAAATAAAAGGAGTGAGTGAACTGAACCCCTAAAATTGGAATTAAATTTTAGGCTATAAACTGGATTG
>JAUMUE010000007.1 GCA_030530845.1 Limosilactobacillus sp. | reverse complement strand
TTGTATACAAAAAATCTGGCATTGGTTTTCACCAATACCAGAAAGTGTAGTGCCACCTTTTCTTATTTATCTTCATTTTCTAGCATTTCCCGCGCCGTGGCGAGTTGCTTTTGTTCTTGTGGATCCAATGTTGGATATTCCAACGGCATCTTAGCAATTTGTTTCGTCAGGATGTTTGAGACAATCAGCCGTGAGTACCACTTATCATCAGCTGGAATGACGTACCAAGGATTTTCCTTCGTCGCAGTGGCGTTAATTGCCTTTTCGTAAGCATCCTGGTATTTATCCCAGTATTGACGTTCCTTGATGTCTGCGGATGAGAACTTCCAATTCTTTTCTGGCGTGTCGATCCGTGACAGGAACCGCTGCTTTTGTTCTTCCTTAGAAACGTGAAGGAAGAATTTCAGCACCAGGTAACCATTTCTGCTGACGTAACTCTCGAAATTGCGGATATCTTCGTAGCGACTTTGGAAAAATCCCTCGTCGACATCCCCGACCCCGTCTATACCCGGCAGATTGGCGCTCAGGACGATTTCAGGGTGCACCCGGGAAATCAGGACATCTTCATAGTAAGAGCGGTTAAACACGCCGATATCGCCTTTCAGGGGCATACTATTGTGAATGCGCCAAAGGTAGTCGTGGCGCAAGTCATTTGACGTTGGTTGCTTAAAGTTAGCGACCTCAAACCCAGCTGGATTAACGCCGGAGAAGATGTGAGTAATCATCGAATCCTTACCGGCTGCATCCATGGCTTGAAAGACGACCAAAACGCCGTACTTATGTTGTGCGTACATCATCTTTTGCGCATCACGAATCTTCTTCACGTTCTTGCGGATTTGTTCCTTAATTGCCTTCAAATCTGCGCTGGAATCCTTCACAAAAGTTGGTGCCTTGCTGATATCAAAATTCTGACCATCATAACGATATTGTTTCGTATCCATCCTGCATCCACCTCCACGGGCTGTTTTTTAAATCATATACCACTTGTGAAGTTTCGTTAATAAAAAATCTGGCACCAGCAAAAACTGATACCAGACTTGAGAGGGTTATTGGGATTATTAGTGTTCTTGCACTTCTTCTGGGTGAAGCTTTTCAAAGCGGTGTTCATTCCAGAAGTAGATGGTAATCAAAGCGTAGCAGACTGCTGGAACGATGAATGAGAATTGCATTGAACCAGAAAGATCTGATACACGACCTTGAATGGCGGGCACGATCGCACCACCGATCAAGGACATAACGATCAAAGCACCACCAGTTTCGGTGTACTTCTTTTCGTGAATTTGGTCAAGAGTGTGGGCAAAGATGGTTGGCCATTCTGGACCGAAGAAGAAACTAGTTGCGATGGCGGCGTACACAGCAATCACACTAGGAATGGTGAAGGCCACGATCAAGCAAACCATACCAAGGGCTGAGAACCAAGTCAGAACCTTAGTGATTGAGTAACGGTTCATGAACCAGTTTGCGACCAACTTACCAACGAACCAAGCGATGTAACTGAAGATCATGAAAGTAGATGCTTCAGCGTCAGAAATACCGTGAATAACACGTAAAGCAAGACGGATGGTGAATGACCATACCGCAGTTTGCATACCTACATAGATGAATTGTGCACCGACACCCATCATGAAACGCTTGTTGTGGATGAGGTAGTTGATAGTTTCACCTAATGAAGGATGTACTTCCTTCGCACCATCAGTAGCACCTGAAGTAGCCTTTGCGTGAGGCATCTTGGTAAAGAGTAAAACGATGAATACAACTACCAAGACACCGAGGATGATCTTGTATGGACGAAGAGTCAATTGAAGCATGTGCAGGTTGTATGCGTGTGCTTCGGCCTTTGACATGTGGGCCACCTTATCAGCTAAGTTACCACCTTCACCAAAGATCAGGTACTTACCTAAGACGATACCCAGGATGTCACCAATTGGCGTCCATGTAGCAGCGAAGTTCAGACGTTGGTTCGCAGATTCACGTGGACCCATCATTGAAGCATAGGTATCACAGGTGGTTTCCAAGAAGCTCAAACCGATCGCGATAGCAAAGATAGCTCCGAGGAAGACACTGTAAGTAGCGGTTTTAGAGGCTGGGAAAAATAGCGAACAACCGATAATGTAGAACATTAAACCTACTAAAATTGCGACCTTGTAACTAACCTTCTTAACAATCCGTGAGGCAGGAATCGCCATCAGGAAGTAACCACCGTAGAATGCTGATTGCACGAAGGCGGTTGCGGTATCGTTAAGCGTGAACACAGTCTTAAATTGGGTAATCAAGATATCGTTCAAACTAGCTGCCGCACCCCATAATGCGAAGATCAAGCAGACCAGCAAGAATTGGAACATTGGTGTTTTGTTGAGGTAACCATCAGGTAATTGAACCCAGTTTTGATTTTTGCTAGATTTATTTTCCATGACTAATCTCCTTAGAATGTAACACCTGATTCAAGAATGATGTTTGAGTAAGGTGTCATTTCACCGGTCCGAATAAAGGCGTGAGTTTGTGCCAGGCTCTTCTTCAGATCGCTGTGTGGCATAAATTCTACTTCAACATCTGGCAAGGCCTTCTTGATGTTTTCGAGTTGTTCAGGGTTTTGCGTCTTGATTTCATCGGCCAAGTAAATCTTTTGGACCTCCATTTCCTTCAAGACATTGTTCAAAACATCCATAAAACTAGGCAATTGCTTATCAACAGCCAAATCAATCTTCTTTGTACCTGCTGGAACTGGCATACCGGCGTCACCGATTGACAGCCAATCCATGTGACCCATGTTAGCCACAACAGCAGAAACTTCAGAATTGATAATTCCTGTCTTCTTCATAAATAATTCCTCCCTATTAATTACGTAAATCGTTTTACTTCAACAGGAATTATTTAACCATGTTTGGTAAACGTTTTCAAGTACAAATTCACTTTTTCACAAAAAAAATCTGGCACCAGCAAAAACTGATACCAGGTATTCACTTATTCAATTTCCTGTTCGCTTGGGCGTTGATGGCTATGTTTCAGCTTACCAATCTGCTTTTCCTTGCCATCGTTGACGATGAATTGGTCAACAGCACCACAGTGTTCACAGGTAACAACGATTTGGTAGCGTTGCGAGTCATCTTGGTTGGTGTCCATCCAATTTCTTTCAGCGATAATCAGCGGCGCCTCCCCACACTTGTAGCACGGTATATTCAAGCGCCTGTCTTCGCGAAATGCATCCCCGGTCTTGCCGACCATGCCATACCGATCTTCACCGTGAACGTTATCGTAATTGTTGTAAAACATTAGAATTCCTCAGTCTGTGCACGCTTTAATTTGGCCACAACCAGAATGATAATTTCGATGACGAAAATTGCGATTGCACAGATAATGAAGAGCACGTGGTACGATGCGGCACCAATGACCAGACCTCCAAAGAGCGGACCGATCGCCTTACCAGCTGAGGCATAGGCGTTTAATATCCCCTGGTACTTACCCTTCACATCGCTTGGAGACAAACTGTTCACAATCGCCGGCATGGTAGGGATTGCGGTTGCTTCACCGATCGTCAGGACGACCATCGCTAAAATGTACCACCAGTATGAATTTGCCACAAGCAAGAGCACGAATGACAAGGCAATCGTGAACGTCCCAATGTAGACCATCAGGTAAGGGTTGTTGTGGTATTGGCTGATCCAGGAAATCAGGAGTTGGCAAACCACAATCAAGATCCCGTTAATCGTCCACAGCAGGCTGTATTGCGTCATTGACACACCCCGTTCCGTCAAGAAGACTGACAGGTTACTTGCCCATTGCTCGTACATGATCCAGATGACCATCAAGCTGAGGAAGAAAGTCCAGCAAATCCATTGGTTGGCAGCTGGAAGTTTGGTAACAGTCTTCTTTTCCTCTGCCTCTGCGGCTTCAGGAGCGTCCTCTGTAGCCTTTTCATCCTCCTTGAAGTGCAAGACTACGATTCCGAGGAAAATGACGTAGAGAACCGTTGTGATGGAAAATAGCGGTGCGATGCTTCCGTGGGCGTATTGGTAGAGCGGACCCACGATTGTCGTACCCAGCACCATCCCAAGATTGCTGGCAAAATACAGCATGTAGAAGACGTAACGACCGTCCTTACCGATCTTTGTAGCGTATGAATTAATCAGCGTGATGATCCACCCGTTGAAAAACCCAATCAGAGTAAGTAGGATCGCATACGTTGGCCAGCCGTTGAAGAAAATCATCAAGGCGATGACAATGATTGCCAGTACCGTCCCTGTCAACATCAACTGACGTGGGTTTTTGTGGTCAAACAAAAGTCCACTGATGTAGCTCCCGACCACGTTTGCGCCAGAAAAGAAGAGCAAGACGATCCCTGACATCGTGAGCGACTTACCTAATTGCTCGTGCATGTAAATTGTTGTTAAAGGCCACACAAAGCTGTTTCCGATACTGCTGATAAACATACAGATCAGCAGCCACTTCAGCTCAATGCCATTTTGCTTTTTCACTCATTCCACCTCATTCCGCTAACAGTATAAAGGACTGTGACAAATAATATCGCAGTCCTTTATCTTATTGGTGATCCTCAGGCACGTATGCTACAGGTGCGAACTTGTTGTAAGACTTCGCAAACAGTAATTTCACAGTCCCACGTGGACCACTACGATTCTTTTCAATTATGACTTCGACTTCACTCACATTTGATGCGTCATCGCTGTCTTCTTGGTGACTTGCACCATCATTATTATCATCATCGTCAGCTCCCTCGTGTTCGTAATAATCATCACGGTAGAGGAAGGTAACGATATCGGCATCCTGTTCGATTGACCCAGATTCACGAATATCAGACATAACTGGTCGCTTATCTTGACGTTGTTCAACACCACGAGAAAGCTGTGAAAGGGCAATGACAGGTACCTCTAATTCCTTCGCTAACTTCTTGAGTTGACGAGAAATTTCTGAAACTTCTTGTTGCCGGTTTTCGGGATTATTACCTTCAATCAGCTGGAGGTAATCGATCACGATCAGGCCGAGATTCCCCTGTTCCTTTTGTAGACGACGACAACGCGCCCGGATTTCAGAAACCTTAATACCCGGAGTATCGTCGATGAAAATTTGGGCATTAGACAGGGTCCCCATTGCCATATAGAGACATTCCCACTCTTCGTTATCTAATTGACCGGTCCGCAAGTGGTTGGCATTGATATTACCTTCCGCACACAGCATACGGTTAACCAGTGATTCGGCACCCATTTCCAAACTAAAGATCGCTACGGTAATCCGGTTACCATCCTTGTCTGGGCGGGTGGCGACGTTTTGGGCAATGTTCAAGGCAAAGGCGGTCTTACCAACGGCTGGACGCGCGGCTAAGATTACCAATTCGTCCTTGTGCAGCCCCGTCGTCATGGCATCGAGTTGGTTAAACCCAGTCTTCAAACCAGTGACGTCGGTCTTTTGCTTCGACAGTTCGTCAATGTGAGCAAGGGATTCATCCAGGACAGTCGAAATCTTCTTGAATTCAGACTGGTTGCTCCCTTCAGAAACCTGCATAATCCCCCGTTCAGCGGAGTCTAACAGGTCGTCAATCCCTTGGTCATCGGCGTAACCTTCGTTGATGATCTTAGTAGCTTGTTCGATCAAGCGGCGTCGGGTAGCCTTGTCGCGGACAATCTTGGCGTAGTAGCTAACATCCCGCGCAGAAGGCACAGATGAAGCCAGTTCGGCAGGATAAGCGGGACCACCAACGTTATCGAGCTGGTTGTCCTTTGCCAAGACGTCATTCATCGTGATGGGGTCGATTGGACGATCTTCATCGTACAATTCGACCATTTTTTCGAAAATTATCTGGTGAGCACGCCGGTAAAAATCCCGTGGCTGCAAGTATTCCATTGCATCGGCCAACGCGTTCTTATTCAGAAAGGCAGCACCTAAGACCGCCTTTTCAGCTTCAAGATCGCGGGGCTCTTCATGTATCGGTGCATTATCCATGGCGATACCGCTCCTTTGATTAATTTATCCTACTTTTCTGCGATGTGAACGCGGATTTCAGCCGTAACTTCTGGGTGTAACTTTACTGGAACGTTGACGTAACCGAGTGCCTTAATTGGGGCAGCTAATTCGAGTTTGCGCTTGTCGATCTTGATCTTGTATTGTTGCGCGATGGCAGTGGCGATTTGCTTGGTTGAAATTGAACCAAACATCCGACCGTCAGTACCGGCCTTTCCAGTCAATTCGATAACAGTCTTGTCGTCTTCCAGAACAGTCTTCAAGCGCTTGGCTTCTTCGAGTTCTTCAGCGGCTAGCTTAGCTTCGGCACGCTTTTGACCAGCAAGTTGGCTCATTGCGGCCTTGGTTGCTTGCTTAGCCAAACCCTTCTTGATCAGGAAGTTTTGTGCGTAACCATCTGGAACTTCTTTAACTTCTCCGCGCTTACCACGTCCACGAACATCTTCAGTAAAAATAACCTTCATGTCTGTCACTCCTCTATCTGTTCTTCATCTTCTGCAGTGTCTTTGTTGTTGAGAATGTCGAGCAATTGTTGCTTAACTTCTTCAACTGTCTTGTCTTTAATTTGGGTCGCTGCATTAGCCAAGTGGCCACCGCCGCCCATCTTTTCCATAATCACTTGGACGTTGAAATCACCCATGGACCGGGCAGAAACAGCAATCACGCCGTCACTACGCTTAGCAATCACGAATGAGGCATCAACGTCAGTAATTTGCAGCAACATATCAGCTGATTGCGCTGCCGTCACGGAGTCATAGTAGCGGTCTTCTTCACCAGCACAAATTGCAATCCGGCTGTTAATTTCAGCACGTGCAAGCAGGTGATTCCGTTGCATAAAGCTCCGTGAATCTTCTTTCATAAATGACTGAATCATCAAGCCGTCAGCCCCCGCAGAACGCAGGTAACTAGCAGCATCAAAGGTCCGCGTACCAGCACTCTTGGTGAATGACTTAGTATCGATCTGGATCCCCGTCAGCATTGCCGTAGCTTCGATCTTGTTGATCCCTTCTCCGCCGTGTGGTTGGTATTCAAACATTTCTGTGATCAATTCACACGTGGATGAAGCGTAAGGCTCAATGTAAACCAGCAGTGGATTTTCAGGGAAGTCTTCCCCTCTTCTATGGTGGTCAATAATCACTAAGCGGTTTTGCAGTTTCTCGTAAAGGTCTAACGAGATCGTCATGCTTTCCTTAGAGTGGTCCACCATGACCAACAGGCTGTTGTCTGTCGCCTTTTCGACCGCTTCTTCAGGTGAAATGATATGGTCCTTGATGCTTTGATAATTATCCATCTCTTTCATCAAGCGCTGAATGTCGGCGTGATGTTGTGAACTATCCGCAACAATCCAGCATTCCTTATCATTCATTTCCGCAATCCGGCGAATCCCTAAGCAGGCACCGAATGAGTCCATGTCAGGGTTATTGTGACCCATAACAAAGAGTTGATCGGCTTGCTTGATTAATTCCTTCAAGGCCTGACTAATCATCCGTGCACGTACCCGGGTCCGCTTTTCCATTGGGTCGGTCTTCCCACCGTAGAACCGCGCAGGCTTATCCTTAGCACGAACAACAACTTGGTCACCACCACGTCCAAGGGCCAAGTCCAAGTTATCTTGGGCCGTGTCAGCCAATTTTACGAGGTCATTTTCACCATACGCAATTCCCACACTCAGCGTCACTGGTGAGTTTTGTTGCGAGGTATTTTCCCGAATCGTATCCAGGATCTTGAACTTGTCATTTTCGACCGCTTCAAGAGATGCCTGGTGACCAATGATCAGGTAACTATCATCATCGACAATCTTCATCAACAGGTGGTTTTCAATTGCCCACTTGTTGATTTCTGAAGTCACGTAGTTGTGCAAGTTAGAAACACTAGTATCGCTCATCCCTTGAATCAACTCATCATAGTTATCCAAGTAGATGGTTCCCAAGAAGATCTGTTCTTGTTCGAGCTGCTTACTAATTTGCTCGTACTTAGTAATATCCATTAAGTAGATAACGCGACCTTGGTTTTGGACCCGGAATTCAAATTGCAGATCCTTCCATGTCACAACGGCAACTTCTTTATCATCTTCGTGTTGCTGGAAAAGCTGTGCTAACTCTTCGTCAACCTCAGCTAACGGCTTGCCGACCACCCGTGTCAAACTAAAATACTTAGCCATGTACGGGTTGATCCACTCAATTTCCTTTTTCTGATTGAGCATGATCATTCCGACCGGCATCTTGAGCATGGCTTCTTGTTGTCCTTGCTTAATTTGATCAATTAAATGGTTTAGGTATTCATTAGCGTCAGTAACAAGTCGACGTAATCGCTTCAAACAGATAAAACCACCGACGAGGGCAATTATCAAGACAATTACACCTAGTAACCAATTATCGTGGAATGAAAATCCTACACTAATAATGGTCATTAAAATTGCATAGCATGCATTCCAGCGGACTACTGGATGCTTAAAGTAAAACATCCATTTATCACTACTGAAAAAATTTTGCATAGTAATCCTCCCAAAAAGGGCCTTAACCCAATTTTTTACTGGATAAATCTATAATATCACATCCGAGGAAAACTAACCTTAATAGTGAAGATGGAATTTAAAACAAAAAAAGAACCCAACAGGTGTTGAGTTCATAATCACAGATTAGTCTTCGGCAACGAATGGCAAAAGACCCATGATCCGTGCACGCTTGATAGCGATAGTTAACTTACGTTGGTTCTTAGCACTGGTACCAGTAACCCGACGTGGTAAAATCTTACCCCGTTCAGAAATGAACCGACGTAATAAATCAGTATCTTTGTAATCGATGTATTCGATGTGGTTAGCGGCGATGAAGTCTACCTTACGGCGACGACGGCCACCACGACGTTGTTGTGCCATGAAATTACCCTCCTATCTGGTAAATAGATTAATTAGAATGGTAATTCATCATCTGACACGTCAATCTTCTTTCCACCGTCGTTATTGTCGCCGGCTGAGAATGGCGCATCATTGCTTGGCATGCTTCCGCCAAAGTTAGATGATGAATCACTTTGAGGAGCAGAGTTTTGTTGAGCACCACCGAATTGTTGAGATTGGCCACCAAAAGGTTGATTGCTGCCATCGTTAAATGGTTGCTGGCCACCTTGGTTCATCCCACCATTTTGGCGAGGTTCGAGTAAAGCAAAGTTTTCAACGATAACTTCAGTAACGTAAACACGGTTACCTTGTTGGTTTTCGTAGTTACGGGTTTGAATCCGTCCTTCAACACCAACGAGTGAACCTTTATGTGTAAAGTTCTTGAAGTTTTCAGCGGGCTTCCGCCAAATTACACAGTTGATAAAGTCGGCATCCCGTTCACCATTTTGGTTACGGAATTGACGATCAACAGCGAGTGTAAATGTTGCAACAGCTGTACCGTTAGCAGTGAACCGCAATTCAGGATCTCTCGTTAAACGCCCAGTTAATACCGCACGATTAATCATAGACCTAACTCCTCTCTATTAAAAACAAATCAAATTAAGCTTCAAGCTTAACGATCATGTGACGCAGGATATCGTCACTGAACTTTGAAAGACGATCAAATTCGTTTAATGCTTCATCGTTTTCAGCAGTTAAAGTAACTACGTGGTAAGTACCTTCAGTGTACTTGCCGATTTGGTAAGCAAAACGACGAGTTGACCAATCCTTTGATTCAGCGATGGTTGCACCATTGTCCGTAAGAACCTTGTCGAACCGACTAACCAATTCGCTCTTAGCTGATTCTTCTAAATCAGGACGAATGATGTAAGTAATTTCATATTTACGTGTTTCCATGAATGTTACACCTCCTTATGGACTCTGGTTCTCCCTAAAGTAAGGAAGAACAAGGAGAGTAGACGTTTTTACGTATACTCACAGATATAAAATATAACATATCTAAACATTTAAAACAAGGGTACAAATAACGAGAAATCCTAAGTTTTGCGGTTAATTATATATACGCAAAAACTTAGGATTTCATCTTTTTTATTCAGGATTTTCTTCAGTTTCTGGAACTTGGTCGGTAGAAGCGTTGCTGTCAGCTGATTCAGCTTCTTCGCTTTCGTCTTCTTTTTCGACCTTTGCCATCGTCGCAACCTTTGCGCCGTCATCCATCTTGATCAGGTGGACACCGACAGCTGAACGACCAGTTTGTGAGACGCTCTCGATACCGAAGCGAATGATGACACCTTGGTTAGTAACTAACATGATATCTTCATCCCCGGCCACGGTAGTCATACCTACCAGAGGCCCGTTCTTGGTAGTGACGTTGACGGTCTTAAGACCCATACCGCCACGACCCTTGACTGGGTATTCCTTGGCAGGAGTTTGCTTACCATAACCATTTTCACTGATAACCAGAACACTGTCTTCGTCGTTGATTGGGGCAGCGCCGATTACGAAGTCGTTGTCACGAAGACGGATACCACGAACACCGGCAGCGCCACGACCCATTGAACGAACGGCAGTAGAATCGAATCTCAATGCATAACCGTTGTGTGTACCGATAATCATGTTTTGATCTTCTTCGATAACATCAACAGCCATCAATTCGTCGTCATCATGTAAGCTAATGGCCTTCAAACCGTTGCTCCGGATGTTCTTAAATTCAAGAACTGGAGTCCGCTTAACTGTACCTTGCTTAGTAGTGAAGAAGAGGTACTTGTCATCATCATTTGTTTCATGTGAAACATTGATAACAGCACTGATCTTTTCGTTACTATCGACGTTCAGTAGGTTGATGATTGGAATACCTTGAGCAGACCGACCGTATTCAGGGATTTCGTAACCCTTCATAGAGTAAACCTTACCAGAGTTAGTGAAGAAGAGTAAGAGGTCATGAGTGGAGCTTGAGATCAATTGTTCAATGAAGTCGTCGCTGTGAACACCCATCCCCTTCACACCACGTCCACCACGGTGTTGGGACTTGAATTCGTCAACTGGCAAGCGCTTGATGTAGCCGTTGTGAGTCAAGGTAACGATGATGTCTTGTTCTTCAATCAGGTCTTCGTCTTCAATGTCAGTGATGTCACCAACTTGAAGTTCAGTCCGCCGTTCATCCCCGAACTTACTTTGGATTTCTAACAGTTCATCGTAAATGATTTGGTTGATCCGTTCACGGTGAGCCAAGATATCCTTGTAGTCAGCGATAGCTTCGGTGAGCTTCTGGAATTCAGCCTCGATCTTTTCACGTTCCAGACCGGTCAGACGAACCAGACGCATGTCCAGGATAGCTTGAGCTTGGCGGTCGGATAAGCCGTACTTGCTCATCAATTCATTCTTGGCGATTTCACTCGTTTGTGATTCACGGATGATCTTGATGATTTCGTCGATGTGGTCGAGGGCAATCCGCAGACCTTCAACGATGTGGAGACGGGCTTGGGCCTTCTTCAAGTCGAATTCAGTCCGCCGACGTACAACTTCTTCTTGGTGTTCCAAGTAGTGTTGCAGAATTTCCTTCAAGCTCAAGATCTTTGGCGCACCGTTAACGATGGCCAGCATGTTGAAGTTGAACGTGGTTTGCATCAGAGTCATCTTGTACAGGTTGTTCAAAATAACTTCGGCACTTGCATCACGACGAACATCAATCACGATCCGCATACCATCACGGTCGGTTTCATCGTTGATATCAGTGATACCGTCGATGTCCTTGTTCCGTGCTAATTCGGCGATCCGGCTAATCAAGTTGGCCTTGTTAACCATGTATGGAATTTCGTGAACGATGATGCGTTGCTTACCGTTCTTTAATTCTTCGATATCAACTTTGGCACGGACGATGATGCTACCGCGACCAGTTTCGTAGGCCTTGCGGATACCGGCCTTACCCATTACGACCCCACCAGTTGGAAAGTCAGGACCAGGCAATACCTTCATCAGTTCAGGGATCGTCACGTCTGGGTTGTCCATCAACATGTGGATACCGCTGATAACTTCACCCAAGTTGTGCGTTGGAATGTTAGTGGCCATACCAACAGCGATACCAGACGCACCGTTTACCAAGAGGTTTGGAAAACGTGATGGCAAGACAACTGGTTCGTTTTCAGTACCATCGTAGTTTGGCATGAAGTCAACGGTGTTCTTGTTGATATCACGAAGCATTTCAACAGCGATCTTGCTCATCCGTGCTTCGGTATAACGCATGGCGGCGGCACCATCACCGTCGACAGAACCAAAGTTACCGTGACCGTCAACGAGCATGTAGCGGTAACTGAAGTCCTGAGCCATCCGTACTAACCCTTCGTAAATTGAAGAGTCACCGTGGGGGTGGAACTTACCCATTACATCCCCGACAATACGAGCTGACTTCTTGTATGGCTTTTCAGGGGTAACCCCTAATTCATTCATTCCGTAAAGGATCCGCCGCTGAACCGGCTTTAAACCATCACGAACATCTGGGAGAGCCCGTGAAACAATAACACTCATGGCATAGTCCAAGAATGAATTTTTCATCTGGCTCGTCAGCTTGACGTCCGTAATTCGATTATCTGACATATTATCAGCCAATGTCGTTCCTCCTTTTCAGTCCTTGATTACAGGTCAAGGTTTTCAACAAACTTTGCGTTGCTTTCGATAAAGTCGCGCCGTGGACCTACCTTGGTACCCATCAGCATTGGGAAAATTTCGTTTGCTTGTTCAGCGTCATCAAGTTGAACACGAAGCAGGTGACGGTTCGCGGGATCCATAGTGGTTTCCCAAAGTTGTTCGGCATCCATTTCACCAAGACCCTTGTAACGTTGAATTACAGGCTTTGGACTTGGTTGAAGTGAATTAAGAACGCGTTCCAATTCTTCGTCACTTTCGATGTACTTAACAAACTTCCCTTGACGCACTTGGTACAGAGGTGGTTGGGCAATGTATACATAACCCTTTTCGATCATTGGCCGCATGAAACGGTAGATCAATGTCAACAGCAGGATCCGAATGTGGGCACCATCGACATCGGCATCGGTCATGATGATCAACTTGTGGTAGTTACACTTTTCGACGTCAAATTCTTCACCAAAACCAGTACCCAAGGCGGTAAAGAGTGAACGAATTTCTTCGTTGGCTAAGACCCGATCAAGAGTAGCTTTTTCGACGTTTAAGATCTTCCCCCGGATTGGCAGGATCGCTTGGGTCAAACGAGAACGACCTTGCTTAGCTGAACCACCGGCGGAGTCCCCTTCGACGATGAATAATTCTGAAATACTTGGGTCTTTACTTGTGTTATCGGCGAGCTTACCTGGCAGGTTGGAAATTTCCAAACCGCTCTTCTTACGGGTAACTTCACGCGCACGCTTTGCAGCAACCCGCGCCTTTGATGCCAATTGACCCTTTTCGATAATTTGACGTGCTTCGTCAGGGTGTTCTAACAAGAAGCGGTTGAAGGTAGCGGCGAAAACGTGATCGGTAGCTGAACGGGCGTCGGAGTTACCTAACTTGGTCTTCGTCTGACCTTCGAATTGTGGGTCTGGGTGTTTGATGGAAACAACGGCAGTTAAACCTTCACGGACATCTTCACCGGTCAAGGTTTCGTTGCTCTTTAAGACACCCGCCTTGTGACCGTAGTCGTTGATAACACGAGTCAGGGCCATCTTGAACCCAGTTTCGTGAGTACCACCTTCGTACGTATGGATGTTGTTGGTAAATGTCAGCATTTCACTCCGGTAAGAGTCGGTGTATTGAAGGGAAACTTCAACCGCAATGCCGTTTTCTTCACCTTCCACGTAGATTGGTGGTTCAAATAAGGTTTGCTTGTCTTCGTTTAAGAAGTCAACGTAATGACGCAGACCACCTTCGTAATGGAAGTCTTCGCGTTCAGAATTTTCATCACGCTTGTCTTCAATGGTGATCTTTAACCCCTTGTTCAAGAAAGCTAATTCACGCAGACGGTTGGTCAGTGTTTGGATGTTGTATATCGTTGTTTCACGGAAGATTGCTGGATCCGGCTTGAAGTGAACGGTCGTACCGTGTTCTTCTTCCGGAATATTTTCGTCAATGACCTTCATGGCAGTCTTTACGTGACCGTGATCAAAGTCCATGTAGTAGCGCTTGCCTTGACGAGCGACTTGGACGTCCAATTCAGTAGACAAGGCGTTAACTACAGAGGCACCAACCCCGTGCAGACCACCAGAAACCTTGTATCCGCCACCGCCGAACTTACCACCGGCGTGCAGAACAGTAAAGACAGTTTCTAAGGCTGGCTTACCGGTTTGTTCTTGGATATCAACTGGGATACCACGACCGTTATCGCGAACCGTAATACTGTTGTCTGGGTTAACTTCAACGTTAATTTCGTCACAAAATCCAGCTAATGCTTCGTCAATCCCGTTATCAACGATTTCCCATACCAAGTGGTGAAGTCCTTGTGCTGAGGTTGAACCAATGTACATACCAGGACGTTTGCGAACCGCATCCAGGCCCTTTAAAACCTGAATTTGGCTGGCATCGTACTCACTGGCACGTTGCTCTTTAGTTTCTTTTTGTTCGTCGCTCACTATGCTTCCTCCTTAATCAAAGTCCCGTGTTCGATATTAAAGATAGTCGGCTCGTTAATCAGCTGCTTGGCAACGTCACTCAGACTAGTGGTCGTCAGAAAAGTCTGGACCTTGTCTTGGATCGCCGTCAGCAGGTGTGTTTGCCGAACCGTGTCGAGTTCTGAGAGGACATCATCGAGTAAAAGCAGTGGGTACTCCCCTGTCTGCTCCTTCATCAGGTCAATCTCCGCTAACTTAACAGAGAGTGCCGTTGTCCGTTGTTGCCCTTGTGATCCGAATGATTGAACATTCTTGTCGTTTACCATGAACCGAATATCATCCCGGTGTGGACCAAACATGGTGCTTCCTTGCTCAATCTCTTGGGACTTATTCTCCTTGTAAGTTGACAATAATTGCTGGTAAGCATCATCAACCGTAGTCGTGTCATCGACCTTTAACTGGGTAGCGTAAATTAGCTGCAATTTTTCAGCATTGAGTGAAATTTGGTAGTGGAGATCGGCCGCCCACTTCTCGAGCTGTTTCAAGAAATGGTAACGAGCCACGATCATCTCCGCTCCATACGCCGCTAATTGGTCAGACAAGACATCGAGTAATACCTGGTCTGTTTGCTCCCTGTATTTCAATTGCTTGAGGTACTTATTACGCTGCTTGAGTAATGCTCGATATTGAGTCGCATTGTACAAGTACTTGCTGCTCATCTGACTAAATTCCATATCCATGAACTTGCGTCGAATCGAAGGCGCCCCTTTGACTAAGGAGAGGTCTTCTGGCGCAAATAAAATGGCATTGAGTTGGCCTACGTATGATGAGAGACGCGCTTGTTCCAAGTGGTTGACAATCGCCTGCTTCCCGTCCTTTGTGTAACGCAACTCGAGCGGCACTTTACCGGTCGACTTTAACACCACTCCGGAAATCGAAGCCGTCTTTTCTTTCCAATTGATCAATTCACGGTCGTTATTCGTCCGGTGACTCCGGGTCAGCGATAAGGCGTAAATTGCCTCAAGCATGTTGGTCTTTCCCTGAGCATTATGACCAATTAAAACGTTCACTCCAGGTGCGAAGTGAACGGTCGTGTCTTCGTAATTGCGGAAGTGATGCAAATGTAATTCCGTAAGAATCATTGTCGATCTACTTGCTTTCGATAACTAGCTTAGCGCCGTCTGGTAAGACAACTTCATCGCCAGGATAAAGCTTGCGGCCTCGGCGATCATCCGCTTCGTCATTGACTAATACGATATTTTCTTTGAGGAACCACTTAGCAGCACCGCCAGTTGGGATAATTGCTTCTTCTTTGAGAACTTGACCGAGTGTGATGAATGGACGGTCAATTGTCACTTTTGTAATCTCCACTAAATTTCACCTACTTTACTCGTTCTATTATATCACAATAAGTGGCTAAAATTCGCTCATAGGCCATTTAAGCGAAGAAGAGATTCATGAAGCTTTTTTATCAAAAACGAGCCAAAATCGATTCAGAAAGAAAATGAGCGAAAATAATTAGATTTTTGGTCAAAAAAATGCTCCCGACAGAGATTTTGCCGGAAGCATTTTAATTTAATTACTTTTAGAAGGTCCGAACTGGGGTGATCAGGTGAATGAAGTTTTCTTGATCTTCAGTTGGTACCAAGGTAAATGGACGCAATGCGGAAGTGAATGAAATCTTGATGGTTGCTTGACCGAATGAACGGAGCGCGTCCTTCATGTAGTTAGGGTTGAAGGAGATTTCCAATTCTTGGCCTTCCACTCCAGTAGTAGCGACCTTTTCTTCAACAGTACCGATATCTGGTGAGTCACTGCTGATTTGGACACTGTTTTCGTCTGGATTGATGGTCAACTTAACAACATCATTGCGACTTTCGTGTGACAGCAAGGAGGCACGTTCGATTGAAGCCAAGAATGAACCAGATTCCAATTCAACTGAAGTGTCAGAAGTAGTTGGGATCAATTGGCTAGTTTCTGGGTAGTTACCTTCGAGCAGACGTGAGTAAAAGTGAGTGTTACCAAAGATAAAGAGTACTTGGTTTTCACTAACTTGGAGTTGGACGTCTGATTCAACATCGCTGATCATACCGGAAAGTTCGTTCAAACTGTTACCTGGGATGATGACGTTGAATGAAATGGAACTTTCAACATTTTGCAATGCCACTTTCCGTTGTGCTAAACGGTGACTGTCGGTAGCAACTGCCGTTAACATTCCGTCTTGAAGTGTAAAGTGCACACCAGCAAGGATTGGACGGCTTTCTTGCTTTGATACAGCAATAACAGTTTGTCTAACAACTTCCTTCAATACATCATTTGGCAAAGTGATGTTCTTATCTGATGAAATTTCTGGTAAGTGTGGGAAGTTACCTGCATCTTGACCGTTAATTTGGAACTTAGCGGTACCAGAAGTAATGTCAGCTTGGAAACCATTAGCGACTTCAATAGTTACTTGCTTGTCTGGTAACTTCTTAACAATTTCACTGAAGAAACGAGCAGGTAACACAATGGCACCTGGTTGTTCTACAGATAATTCATATGATTCATCACTAGCATCAATCACACTTTCAATTGTGATATCTGAATTACTACCAGTAAGAACAATCTTATCTTGATCAACTACCATCTTAAGACCAGTCAAAATAGGAATAGTAGTTTTTGATGAGATAGCACGTAAGACATTATTTAATTGGCTTATAAATGCTGATCGGTTGATGGTGAATTTCATAGAACATGTGCTCCTTTTGCTGTTTGTAAATATATATATTTAATAGATTTAAAATAGTAGTAGTAATAGGCCCTGTTAATTCTGTGGAAAACTTGGGTAACCCTATCATAATACACTTTTTATCTTGTGGATAACTTGTGGAAAAATCCGTGGATTACTTTTTGACTTATCCACAACTAACCATTGAGCTGACTCTTGAGCTTTTGGATATCATCCTGCAATTTATTGTCGACTTTAATTGCATCCTCAATCTTATCGATGGCGTGAAGAACAGTAGTATGGTCCTTGCCACCAAAGTCTTTTCCAATCTTTGGAAGAGAATAGTCGGTCAACTCTCTTGTCAGGTACATTGCAACCTGGCGTGGCATCACAATTTGCTTAACCCGCTTCTTACCAATGATATCCGCTTGGGTAATGTTGAAGTAGGAAGCCACTTGCTTTTGGATGTCTTCCACAGTGACTTCACGCTTGGCGGTATTGCGATATCCGCTCAACGCTTGGGCTGCAAGGTGTGGCGTGATGATTTCGTTGTTTAATTCTGCGTAAACTTGGATCTTGGTCAAGGCACCTTCCAGTTCACGGACGTTGGTATCGATTTGGCCGGCGATGTAGTTCAAGGTATCGTTACCAATATCGATGTGGTCTGCTTCAACCTTACTTCTTAAGATGGCAATCCGTGTTTCGAGATCCGGTGGTGTAATTTCAACCGGCATCCCCCACATGAACCGTGAAACCAAACGGTCCTTTAATTCTGGGATTTCCCGTGGCATCCGGTCACTGGTCAAGACGATTTGCTTCTTTTGGTTGTAAAGGGAATTGAAGGTGTTGAAGAATTCAACCTGTGTCCCCTCTTTATCGGCGAGGAATTGGATATCATCAATCAATAAGAGGTCTAAGTTCCGATATTCGTTCCGGAATTCTTCAGTAGTACCCTTTCTGATTGAATTAATGAAGTCATTCGTAAATTCTTCACTAGAAACATACTTAATCCGGGCATTCTTGTTGATCTTCAACATATAGTTACCGATCGCTTCCATCAGGTGAGTCTTCCCCAAACCTACACCACCGTAAATGAAGATCGGATTCATGTATCCTGGACGCTCAGCCGCGTTAACCGCTGCGGCGTGGGCAATTTTGTTACCGTCACCAACGACAAATGTCTCGAAATTGTAGTATGGATTCAAAGGCATGTTTGATGTTGGCGCTGCAGTTTCTTTAGGGGCTTGCGATTGTTGTTGTTCTTCTCCCTCAAGTACGTAAACAGGTTCAACCTGACGTCCCAATTCACGTTCAACGTATTCTTTGAGCTTATCAGTTAAATTTTTGCTCCAGAAATCGCGGTGCATAGGAGTTGGCATCTTGATCTCTAGTTGCGTTTGAGAGAGAGAAATTGGTTTTGCCGGAGCAATAAAGTTGTCAAAAGTTACCTGACCGGTATATTGACGAAAAGAATTTTGGATCGCTTCCCACAGAGAATCGAGCTCAGTCAAAATAATTCCTCCTAAAAAATAGTACAAACGGTATTTTATCATTCCATCAAATAGTTTTCCACAGGTTGTTGATGATTAGAAAAAAATTTACACAACAGTGTGTGTAAAAATGGTTTCGGTATGTGGAAAAGGTGGATAAATGCCCGAAAACTGTGGATGTTAACAGGATTCTGTGGAAAACCACTTGTTGATATATCAGGCTTTCACAGACTTTTGCACAGAAATTAACAGGGTTGTGGATAACTTTGCCCACAAGCTGTGATTTAGTGGATTTTAAGCGGATAATCCTGTGTAAAACTCAAAGTGTGGAATTTGATTTGCACAACTCTGTGGATTATTTTGCACATTCTGTGGATAACTAAAAAATTTAAATATTTTTTTGCCGTTTAATTCTGGAAAATTGTGTGTTATACTACCAAAGTATGTTTGAAGAAAGATAAAGAAACAAACCGATCCAATAATTAGGAGGTGCAACCGCATGAAGCGCACGTTTCAACCTAAGAAGCGTCACCGTGCACGTGTCCATGGCTTCCGTAAGCGCATGAGCACCAGCAATGGCCGTAAGGTATTAGCACGTCGGCGTCAAAAGGGCAGAAGAGTATTATCTGCATAACCACGGCCACTGTTACAGTGGCTTTTTTATTTGTAAAGGGCGGGCAAACAATTCAGCGAATAACGTCGTTGGCGTCGTTTGTCTGCCCTTTTTTCATATCTATTGAGTAAGGCTGGAGATAAGAAATCATGAGAAAGTCATACCGAGTAAAAAAGGAAAGTGAATTTCAACGGGTCTTCGAAACCCATAATTCTGTTGCCAACCATAAATTCATCATTTACCAAATGGAAAAACCAGGCCAAAAGCATTTTCGGGTTGGAATTTCTGTCGGTAAGAAGATCGGAAACGCGGTTCACCGGAATTGGGTTAAGCGCCGGATCCGGCAAACCCTCCTTGAAGTCAAACCTGAACTCAAGACAGATGTTGACTTTTTGGTGATTGCCCGGCCGGAAGCTGATGGCCTCGAAATGGCGGAAACTAAGAAGAACTTGGTGCATGCACTAAAGATGGCCAAGTTGATTAAGTAAAGTGAGGAATAATCGCGTGAAAAAGAAGAAAAAAGCTTTAAGTTTGGCGGCAATTGCCAGTTTGACTATGCTGCTGGCTGCTTGTTCCAATAAGCCGGTTACTAGTCACAGTACTGGTTTTTGGGACCACTACATTGTTTACAACTTCTCTCAATTCATCATTTGGCTGTCTAACCATACTGGTGGATACGGGATGGGGATTATCATCTTCACGATCATCATCCGTGTGATCTTATTACCGTTGATGTTCTACCAAACCAAGTCAATGATGCGGATGCAAGAATTGACTCCACAATTAAAGTCAATTCAAAAGAAGTACTCATCACGGGACCGTGAATCCATGATGAAGATGCAAGAAGAAACACAAAAGATCTACAAAGAAGCGGGTGTTCACCCAATGGCTTCTATGCTTCCACTTTTGATTCAATTACCAATCATGTGGGCGCTGTACCAAGCTATCTGGCGTACTCCTGAATTGCGTCGGGGAACTTTCCTCTGGTTGCAATTAGGTCACACCGACCCTTACTTTGTATTGCCAATCCTGGCCGCCTTGTTCACCTTTATCAGTTCATGGCTGTCCATGGCTTCTATGCCAGAAAAGAACAGCATGTCTACTGCGATGACATGGTTCATGCCAATCATGATCTTCTTTATGGCTCTTGGTTTTTCTGCCGCCATCACACTCTACTGGGTAGTTTCAAACGCCTTCCAAGTTGTTCAAACTCTCTTGATCCAGAATCCATTTAAGATTCGTCGTGAACGAGAAGAAAAGCAACGAGCACAAAAGGCGAAGGAACGTAAGATGGAAAAGGCTAAGCGCCGTGCATACCAAAGCAAGCGCAAGTAATTAAATTTTCCAAAACTAAGGACTTTGACTCTGTCAGGTCCTTTTTTCGTTATAATGGAATACAGAACATATTTTGTGGAGGAATTTTCATGGTAGTTTTTACAGGAAAGACGGTTCAAGATGCCATTATGAAGGCCAGTACGACTTTCCAAAAACCGGAAGACGCATTGAAGGTCGAAGTGATTGACCAGCCTCGCCGTGGTTTTTTCGGAATCGGCAAACGTGATGCGAAGATCGAGGCAACCATCAAGCCCCTCGTGACTAAGCCTAGCGCACACCCGGACCAACCAGCGCACTTTTCCGGTGACAATAAGCCGAAGAAGACTCAGGCGCCAGTCGGCAAGGATGTCGTGGTGCCTGAGCGGAAAGAATGGACGGGGGAAGGGGAAGACCCTGCAGTAATCGCTGCTCGTCACGAAGCCAACGTCCGCCATACGCGTAATGCTGGCCAACAAATGACCATGTACTTGAAGAAGGTGTTCACCGATTTAGGAATCAAGACCGAACCAGAAATCACGAAGGTCGGTGCTCACTCAATTAACATCGACATCAAGTCACCTGAATCTGGGCGCGTAATCGGTCGCCACGGACGCCAAATCAACGCCATGGAGAAAGTCTGCGAAGCCTTTATGAACTACCACGGTTCACCAAAGACAACGGTGATTCTGGATACCTCTAACTACCGCAAGCGTCGTGAAGAAGCTCTCCACAAGATCGCAGAACGTTCTGTGACGGAAGTGATCGCAACTGGTCAGGCAGTTTTCTTGGACCCCATGCCAGCGCGTGAACGCAAGCAAATGCACAAGGAATTAGAAGGCAACGACCGTGTTCGCACATACTCACACGGCCGTGAGCCATTCCGCAGCATCGTGATTGCGCCAAAATAATTCTTTTGATTGACATTTTGCGGTGAAAATCCTAAAATATTTGCGGATTATAAAAATTGAGACGTTAAAGTAGTGAAAGTGCTTTGACCATGTTTGCATACGCATACGTGGACTAGCACTTTTTTTATTGAAAGGAGCGTTGAATAGTGGCAAACACAGATACAGATACCATAGCGGCGATCTCGACCCCGGTTGGCGAAGGGGGAATTTCGATCATCCGGATCAGCGGGGATGACGCACTGAAGGTTGCCGAAAAGATATACAAGGGCAAGGACCTGGAAAAAGTTGCTTCACACACGATTAACTACGGCCATATTATCGATCCAGATAGTGGTCAAGAAGTCGATGAAGTAATGGTTTCCGTGATGCGGGCACCACGGACGTACACCTGCGAAGATGTTGTCGAAATCAACTGCCACGGTGGTCTGTTAGCGACGAACCGGATCTTGCAATTAGTCCTGAGTTTCGGCGCACGGATGGCTGAACCGGGTGAATTCACCAAGCGGGCATTTCTGAACGGTCGGATTGACTTGTCCCAATCAGAAGCGGTGATGGACTTGATCCGGGCCAAGACGGACAAATCAATGAAGGTCGCACTGACGCAACTTGATGGTGACCTCTCACGCCTGATTCGCCACCTGCGTAGGGATATCTTAGATGTGCTTGCCCAGGTCGAAGTTAATATCGATTACCCTGAATATGACGCGGTAGAAGAGATGACGACCAAGATGCTCAAGGAAAAGGCCGAAGAGATCCAACAACGCATCGAAGCACTCCTCAAGACTGCCAAGCAGGGGAAGGTATTACGTGAAGGGCTCGCCACTGCGATCATTGGGCGTCCAAACGTCGGTAAGTCCAGTCTCTTGAACACGCTCTTGCACGAAGACAAGGCTATCGTGACGGATGTTGCCGGGACGACTCGGGACGTGATTGAAGAGTACGTCAACGTCAATGGTGTGCCACTGAAGCTGATTGATACTGCCGGGATCCGGGAAACTGACGATACGGTAGAAAAGATTGGGGTGGAGCGGAGTAAGAAGGCCTTGGATGCGGCCGACTTGATCTTACTGCTGATTGATTCATCGACTGAATTAACCGCAGAGGACCGCGAATTACTTGATGCGACGGCGGGCAAGCAACGGATTGTTATCTTGAACAAGACTGACCTGCCACGCAAAGTCGAACTCGATCAACTCAAGGAAATTGTCGGCTCGGATGCCGTAATCGAAACTTCCATCGTCAACCATGCGGGGATGGACCAGCTCGGTGAACGGATCAGTACCATGTTCTTTGATGAAGGAATCGAAAGCAGTCAAAACAACGTCATGGTCACAAACGCACGTCACATTGGGCTATTACGTCAAGCTGACGAAGCTCTGACCGATGTATTGAAGGGAATTGCGGACAACATGCCCGTCGACCTTGTACAAATCGATATGACGCGGTGTTGGGAAATGTTAGGGGAAATCACTGGTGACTCTTACCAGGATGAACTCCTCGACCAATTATTTAGCCAATTCTGTTTAGGAAAGTAGGTAAAACATGAAGTCAAGCGAATCATTAAAGACCTCAGATGCCGTAGAATACGAATCCGGCAACTTTGATGTGATTGTAGTTGGGGCCGGTCACGCCGGTAGTGAAGCCTCATTGGCAGCTGCGCGGATGGGAAATAAGACCCTCTTAGTAACGATGAACCTTGAAATGGTGGCATTTATGCCATGTAACCCTTCTGTTGGTGGACCAGCAAAGGGGATTGTCGTGCGTGAAATCGACGCGCTTGGTGGTGAAATGGGCCACAACATTGACAAGACCTATGTGCAAATGCGGATGCTGAATACGGGTAAGGGTCCCGCAGTCCGTGCATTACGGGCCCAAGCTGATAAGCACGCATACCACCGCCAAATGAAGTTGACAATTGAAAAGCAACCAAACCTGACCTTGCGCCAAGGACGGGTGGAAAAGTTGATCGTGGAAGATGGTGCCTGCAAGGGTGTTGTCACAAACACTGGTGCCTGCTACCACGCGAAGACGGTTGTTCTGACGGTCGGTACCGCAGCTCGGGGCAAGATCATCATCGGTGAATTGCAATACGAATCCGGTCCAAACAACTCCATGTCCGCCGTTAAGTTGTCAGAAAACCTGGAAGAATTAGGTTTCGACCTTGAACGTTTCAAGACCGGTACTCCTCCACGTGTCAACGGTAATACCATCAATTTTGATGAAACCGAAATCCAACCTGGTGACGAAGAAGTTCATCACTTCAGCTTTGACACACCAGACAGTAACTACATCGCTGTGACCGATCAATTGGCTTGTTGGTTGACTTATACCAATGAAACCACCCACAAGATCATCCGTGATAACCTTGACCGTGCGCCAATGTTCTCTGGTGTAATCAAGGGTGTCGGTCCTCGTTACTGCCCATCAATTGAAGATAAGATCGTCCGCTTCTCAGACAAGCCACGTCACCAAGTCTTCCTTGAACCTGAAGGCCGTGACACCGATGAATACTACCTCGATGGTATTTCTACTTCTATGCCTGAAGAAGTACAAAAGAAGATCGTTCGTTCCATCAAGGGTCTGGAAAACGCCGAAATGATGCGTCCAGGATACGCAATCGAATATGACGTCGTGGCACCTTACCAACTCCACCCAACTCTGGAAACCAAGATCATCAAGAACCTCTACACGGCCGGTCAAACTAACGGTACGTCTGGTTACGAAGAAGCTGCCGGTCAAGGTTTGATTGCCGGAATTAACGCTGGTCTCCGTGCACTGGGCAAGGAACCACTCGTCCTCGGTCGTTCAGATGCCTACATTGGTGTGATGATCGATGACTTGGTAACTAAAGGAACCCAAGAACCATATCGTCTCCTGACTAGTCGGGCAGAATACCGTCTGATTCTCCGTCACGACAACGCTGATATGCGCTTGATGGAAATGGGTCACCGTGTGGGGCTGGTTAGCGACGAACGCCTGGAAAAGATGCACGAAAAGAAGTCTCGGGTAGCTGATGAAATTGCTCGTTTGCGCGCCATTAAATTCAAGCCAAGTGACGAAGAAATTAACAAGTTTATCGAAGCAAACGGCGATAACCACTTGAAGGATGCGATTACTGCGGCGGACTTCATTAAGCGTCCATACGTCGACTACAAGAAATTGATGCAATTCGTACCCGCTCCAGAAGAAGAACTCGACCGTCACGTGATTGAACAAGTTGAAATTCAACTTAAGTACGATGGTTACATCAAGAAGGAAGAACAAAAGGTTGACCGTATGAAACGGATGGAAGCTAAGCGCATTCCAGAAAACATCGACTACAACGATATCGATGGATTAGCTACTGAAGGACGGCAAAAGCTCGAAAAGATCCGTCCAGAAACGTTGGCACAGGCATCCCGGATCTCCGGTGTTAACCCTGCCGACCTGGCTATCTTAAGTGTCTACATTCGCCAAGGGAAATTTTCTAAGAAGAACCGCTAAGATATTTCCCGGGAAATAATTTCAAAAACAAGCGATTCACAATCAAAATAATTGATTTGTGAGTCGTTTTTTCAGTATCATTGCGGAAAATATTAACTTCTCGTAAAAATAGTTTCAGATCCGCAGTATATATGTGAGATATGGTATAATTTAGGTTCGAGATTTAATGTTTTACGGTTAAAAATAGGGAAAGTAGAGGACTTTATAATGTGTGGAATTGTCGCATTCGTTGATAACGAAGAACCACAATTAAAAGATACTTTAATTAAGAAAATGAAGGACCGCATCATCCACCGTGGACCAGATGCAGAAGGTCAATACGTTGATGATGACGTAGCGCTTGGTTTCCGCCGTCTGAGTTTCGTCGACGTTAAGTGTGGTAACCAACCAATTCTCAACGAAGATAACACCAAGATCATCGAATTTAACGGTGAAATCTACAACTTTGAAGGTTTGCGTGATGAGTTGATCGCCAAGGGTCACACTTTCACTACTAATGCCGACACTGAAGTCATCCTTCACGGTTACGAAGAATGGGGTAAGGACGTCTTACAAAAGCTTCGTGGTATGTTCGCATTCATCATTTGGGATACCAAGAAGAAGGAAATGTTCGGTGCACGTGACCACTTTGGTATCAAGCCTCTGTACTACGCTCACATGAATGGTACTTTCTTTGTTGGTTCTGAAATCAAGTCCTTCTTAGATCACCCTAACTTCGAAAAGAAGCTCAACAAGGAAGCTCTGAAGCCTTACATGACTTTCCAATACAACGTTACCCAAGAAACCTTCTTCAAGGGTGTCTTCCGTCTTCCAGAAGCCCACTACTTCACTTACAAAGACGGTGAATTCCACATGGAACAATACTGGGACGAAGAATTTGACCCACAAGACCAAACCTTTGACGAAGCAGTCGACAAGATTGACAAGGTTGTTAATGACTCTGTTAAGGCGCACACATTCGCTGACGACGGTATCAAGGTTGGTTCATTCCTCTCAGCTGGGGTTGACTCAAGTCTTGTGACCGCTATGATGCGTCCAAACAACACCTTCTCAATTGGTTTTGACAGTGGCTATGACGAAACCAAGCAAGCACGTGAATTGGCTGCGAAGTTGGGTCTGAAGAACACTGACAAGAAGCTGACGAACGAAGAAGCTTTCAATGCCTTCCCACTGATCCAATACTACTTGGATGAACCAGATTCAAACCCATCCGTTGTGCCTTTGTACTTCTTGAACAAGTTGGCCAAGGATAACGGCTACAAGGCCCTCCTTTCTGGTGAAGGTGCCGACGAATTATTTGCTGGTTACACCGCATACGGTTTTAACACCAAGATCAAGTTCTTGCGTTGGGTAACCGACCAATTAAAGAAGATGCCACGCGAAAAGCGCTACAAGTTCGGTAAGTGGCTTGAAGGTAAGAACTTCCATGGTTCAGAACACCTCTACCGCAACATGGCTCCTGCCCGTGATACTTTCATCGGACAAGCCTACATCTTCAGCCCAGAAGAAGCTGCCGGATACCTCAACCCTGAATTTGACTGCGGTCCTACAATCATGGACTTATTAGGACCTCTGTACGATAAGTATGAAGGTACTGATGTTGCTGATGTTTCCCGCAAGCAATATGTTGATTTACACCGCTTCATGCCTGGCGACATTTGCTTGAAGGCCGACAAGATGAGTATGGCTAACTCTGTTGAAATCCGTGTGCCATTACTCGATAAGGAAGTTATGCAAGTTGCACAAACCACTCCAAGTCAGTACCTCTTCAACTACAAGGGTACCAAGTGGGCCTTCCGGATGGCCGCAAACCGTCACTTACCAGAAGAATGGGCAACCCGTCCAAAGCTCGGATTCCCAACTCCTGTTCGTGAATGGTTACGTGAAGAAAAGTACTACAAGGAAGTTCGCGACCTGTTCGCACAAGACTTCGTAAAGGAATTCTTCGACCAAGACAAGCTCTTGAAGTTAGCTGATGACAACTTCGAAGGCAAGGTTGATGGTCGTCGGAAGATCTGGACTGTCTACACATTCCTGATTTGGTACAAGCTGTACTTCATCGACGACTTCAAGGTTGATGAAACTGGAATTGATAAGGCAAGACAAGCCGCTGCTGAAGCTTAAAAGTAAAAGGACCGTGGCAGTTGATGTCATGGTCCTTTTGAATTTTATTCACTTTTAGATAGAAAAATGAAATAATAGTTTTTTGAAGACAAAACAAGAGGAGTCAATCACAAATGGAACTGCATGTTACGCCTGCGTTAACTTTACTGCGTGAGCACCATTTATTAGATCATACGAATAATTTGACCGACTTCACCGCGACGTCTGTTTCATACGACTCACGGAAGGTAGAAGAAGGGACACTCTTTTTCTGTAAGGGTAACTTCATGCCAAAGTACCTGGCAATGGCGAAGGAAAAAGGTGCGGTCGCTTACGTTTCTGAGCAAGAATACGCTGAAGGTGGAGACTTGCCAGCAATCATCGTCCGTGACGAACAAAAGGCGATGGCGTTGCTCGGTGCGGCCTTTTACGGATTCCCACAATACGACCTGAAGATTATCGGAATCACTGGTACTAAGGGCAAGACGACCACGGCATACTTCGCTGACCACATTCTGGAACATGCGACGAACAATCACGTGGCGCTCTTCTCAACATTGGACCGTGTCCTGGGAAATGGCCCTGCTGACCGCTTTAAGTCGGATTTGACCACACCGGAATCACTGGACCTATTTCACGACATGCGCAAGGCCGTCGATAATGGCATGACGCACCTGGTAATGGAAGTTTCCTCCCAGGCCTACAAGAAGAACCGGACGTACGGTCTTAAGTACGACATCGGGATCTTCTTAAATATCAGTCCTGACCACATTGGGCGTAACGAGCACCCAACCTTTGCGGACTATCTGCACTGCAAGGAACAGCTGCTGGTTAACTCCAAGACCTGCATCATCAACGCCGAGGATCCACACCTGATTGACGTATACTACGCTGCCAAGGCGACGAGCCAACCGGATGGAATTTACCTGTTCGCCCGTAATGGTGCTGACGTCCAATTGCCAACCGGAGCCGAAATCGATTTCGAATACAGCAACGACCTCGAAGACCTGCATGAAAGCGAATTTGAGCTTACCGCGGTGTCTGAGAAGGCTAAGAAATTACAACTCGATCACCGCTACACCACCAGTGTTCCCGGTGACTACAATGAAGGTAATGCCGTCGCTGCGATCATTTCCTCTGCCTTAGTCGGTGCAAGTGCGGAAGATGCATTACAAACACTGGATAATGTACATATTCGTGGCCGAATGGAAATGCAAAAATCCACGCAACATGGTACTATCTATATTGACTACGCACACAACTACGCCAGCTTGAAACGGCTCTTGTCATTCTTGAAGCGACAAACTACAGCCGGTAAAGTGACGGTTGTGCTTGGTGCCACGGGTGATAAAGGGATTTCTCGCCGTGAAGGTTTCGGAAAAGCTTTGTCAGAAGAGCGTCCAGACCGGGTGATTCTGACAACGGACGATCCTGGATTTGAAGATCCGCAAATTATTGCCCGGGAAATAAATTCTCACATCGAACCTGGTTCAGTCAGTCAAATCGACTACATCATGGATCGAGAAGAGGCAATCAAGTCAGCCATCAAAGACAGCGGTCGTGATGATATCGTAGTACTTGCTGGTAAGGGTGAAGACCCATACCAGAAGATTAAGGGTGTTGATACCCCATACGCAACCGACAGTAAAATTGCGGCCGATTACGTTACTGAAATTGAAAAGTAAAATGATAAGCGAGGCGTTACTATGAGTAAATTTAAGGGATTCATGAGCTGGGTTATTCCAATCGTTATCGGGTTGGTACTCGCACTTTTGATTAAGCAATTCGTCTTCCAAATTGTTCGTGTCGACGGTCCATCAATGGAACCAAACCTGGTGAACAACGAACGGGTATTTAGCTTAAAGACTGCTAAGATCCACCGGGGAAGCGTTGTGGTTTTCGATGCCAATGGTGTTGACCCACAAGTCTCAACCAAGACTGAATATGTTAAGCGTGTCATCGGTGTTCCTGGTGATACTGTTGAATCTAAGAACGGTAACATCTACGTTAACGGCAAGAAGATTAACCAAAATTACATCAGTAAGAGCCAACGTAACAGCGGTACCGGTAACTGGACTTTGAAGAGTATCTCAGTTCAAAATGGTTGGTTAAAGAACAACAGCACAACCAAGGTCGCAAAGGGTGAATACTTTGTTCTTGGGGATCACCGGAGCGTTTCTAACGACGGACGTTACTGGGGATTTGTTCCTAAGAGTAAGATTGATGGTGTCGTAAAGGTGCCATCATGGACTACTAATAAGACGATGCGGGACAATGTAAACTCTGAATGGAAGCATTTTTTTGCTAACTAAATATTAAGGACGTGGTATCACATTCACGTCCTTTTTGTATATAATAGGTTCAATGATTTTTCATAAAAGACTGCTAGAGTATTTACGTTGCAGTCACGAATTTAGAAAGGGTGAGTTACGGATGTCCAATAATGATCGACTTGTGGACTGGCTCGTTAAATATCGGCAGCGTCCGTTTATTCAAATTGCCCAGCGTACGATGGTGACCTTATTTCCCATCGTCTTGATTGGCTGTATCGCTAGTCTTTTGAGCAATGTCTTATTCTCTGAAAATGGATTTTTGGGAAGTATCCTCTACATCAATAAGTGGATGCCGTTTCGCAATGTTTTACGTGACATCTTTAGCGATATTTCCACTGTCTCAATTGGATATATCGCAACGTACGCAGCATACGTCAGCGCTAATCTGACCGTCCGCCGCTACAAGGATGGAATCCCAACAGCGGGGTTAACGGCGCTTGTGGCATACCTGCTAATCTTCCAGCAAAGCCTGCGTTCTAGTGAAAATGTTATCGATATGCGCTTTTACACTGCTAACTGGTTTATCTTCGGACTTTTGGTTGGCTATTTGGTTGGAAAAATATTCGTCCGTTTTGGCAAGCACACTGGTTTGAACGACTTTAATTTAAACAGCGCTGTGATCTTAAAGAGTACTTTTGCTAACTTCCGGCCCATCCTTATTTCACTTGGTGCCGCATTCGTAATTCACCTGCTATTTATCGCTATTCGTTCATTTTATATCGATACGACAATCACAATGGGGCTTTCCACCATCCTCAACAACCACAGTAACTATGCAATGACTCTGTTGATTTCACTGGTTGAAACGGTCCTCTCCTGGCTCGGGTTTGCGGAATCGCTCCGTATTTCTAATGACATGTTTAGTTCGGAATTCTTTGAAAACCTGAGTTATGCTTTGACCCACAGGAGTATCGCTCACGTCCCATACCCATTCACTCCGGCAGCATTGTACAACGGGTACGGTCAATTCGGTGGATGTGGGGTTGCCTTGGCTCTAATCATCGCAATTTTATGGGTGAGTCACCATCGCAACAGTCGATCTGTGGCAAAGGCCAGTTCTCTGCCCGTCTTCTTTAACTCGAATATGCCACTGATATTTGGGGCGGTCGTGATGCTCAATCCGATCTACGTGCTCCCATTCATTTTCCTGCCAATCGTAAACATGCTGCTGGCGAGTGTGCTGATCATGCTCCATATCCTGCCAGCGATCGTCTACATGGTTCCAAATGGTACACCAGGAATCCTGACGCCGTTGATTGGTACGGGTGGCGACTTCTGGGCAGTGCTGTGGTCAGTGATGTTCCTGATCTTAGACGTGGCCCTCTACATCCCGTTCGTCAAGTTAGCGGATAAGTGTGAAGATCGGGTTCAAGCACAGAGAAAGGCGGGTGAGCAGAATGAAGGAAATTAGGAGACGCCGGCTGCGGTCAGTCATTATCTTAGCCTTGTCGATCCTCGTTCTCGGAATTCTCTCTGGATTATGGACACGGCACAACATTTCTCAGATGGAAACTCGTCAACGGTCGAAAATGTCGCCGGTCATCATGATCCCGGGTTCTAGCGCCACTGTTAACCGCTTTGATACCCTGGTCAGCAAGATTAACAAGCTCGATCACCAGAACCACAGCCTTCTCAAGGTCAAGGTTTACAATAACGGTAGGATCACGTACTCAGGGACGATTCGCCCACACGATCGGGAACCTTTTATCGTTGTCGGTTTTGAAAATAATCACGATGGCTATGCGAACATCAAGCTACAGGCTAAGATGTTCAGCAAGGCCTTCAACAAGCTAAAGAATCGCTACACATTCAATAACTTCAAAGGTATCGGTCACTCCAATGGTGGTCTGATTTACACGTATTTCCTTGAACACTACTTCAATGAAACGCAAATCAAGATCACTCGCCTGATGACAATTGGGAGTCCATTTAACTTTGCGGAACCAACTAACCGTCCGACAGATATGTTGCAGGACTTTGAAAAGTACAAGGATAACCTGCCAAGCAATCTGACGGTTTACTCGGTTGCGGGTTCGGAAAACTATATCGAAGATGGACTGGTGCCAGTTTCAAGTGTCGAAGCCGGTAAGTATATCTTCCAGGATGTGGTCAAGCACTACACCCAGACGACAGTTACCGGTAAATTGGCCCAGCATTCCGCTCTCCCGCAGAATCAACAGGTCATCGATATAATTCAGCGTAGCATCCTTAATCGGCCTCAGAGGATCCAACAGAGGGCAAATACGCAGGATAAGGATGACGACAATTAAATCAATGAAAAAAGCGAGGTAGTACCTCGCTTTTTTCTATAGTGTCACTTCTCCAGCAACGTCCGTGTTAAAGAACTTTTCGATTTGTTTGACGTCCATGCCTTGGCCCAGGCCCCACATGAGCTTGGCGATTGCACATTCAGACGTCATGTCGTGAGCGGAGATGGCACCTTCCAGGAGGGCTTGTTGGCCAACTTCATACTTGGTTAGATCGCTCCGTTCGTACAAACATTGGCTGGCGGCGATGACGGGGATGCCATCACGGATCAACTTACCAACCGCTGCCACCAGGTTCCGGCGAATGAAGGTCATCCCACCGAGTCCGTACGCTTCGACCACGATTCCGCGACAGCCGTGTTCAGCCATCGCATGGAGCAGGCTTGGGTCAAATCCGGGGAAGAGCTTGACCAGTGAAACATTGGTGTCGATCTTGGTATTCAGGCGGTATTTGCCGTTTTGGTAGTGTTGTTCATTGGTGATTTGGAAACCATCTGATGTCACTTCAGCGATGGCAGGGAAATTCACGCTTTCAAAGGCATCGAATGACGTGGTCCGAACCTTGACGCTGCGGCTGCCACGCATTACTTTCCGGTTAAATGCTAAGTAGACGCCGGGTTGGCAATTACTTGCTGCAGTGAAGGCCAGGTTGAGGTTCTCCGGTGCATCGGACAATGGCACGTTCATTGGCACCTGGCTACCGGTCAAGACGACGGGGATATCGATGTTTTCCAGCATGAAAGTCAGCATCGATGCAGTATAAGCCATTGTGTCCGTTCCATGTGAAACAACGATCCCATCATATTGGTTGCGGTATTCGTCGATATTTTCGGCAATCAGCTTCCATTCTTCCGGTTGGATGTTGGAAGAATCCATTTCTAAGATATCCTTTACGGTCACGTCAAATGGGAAATGGCCCAGCATGTCCAACAATTCAGAACCCGATTCACCTGGCTTCAAACCGTCTTCAGAGGCGATCGAAGCAATCGTTCCACCCGTCGACAGCAGTAATAATTTCTTTGTCATTTCGGCACCTACTTTCAAAATCTGTTGTTTATTTTATTAAGGATTTCATGTTATGACAAGGGAAAAGTGGGCTAAATAAAAGCGACCGGGGATGACCCAGTCGCTCGATATTTATTTCTTAAAATGTTTCATCAGATAGTATCCTACGTAGCACAGGGCCACGAATGGGATTGTCCAGTACAGGGCGATACGTTGCGCAGGATCGAACCAAATCAGAAGGCATGATGCGAGGCTGGCCAAAAATGCGAACCACGGAAGGACGGGGTACCAAGGCGTCTTAAATTTCAGCTCGGATACCGAATGTCCTTCAGCTAAAAACTTCTTCCGGAATTTGATCTGGCATAAGGCGATGGCGATCCACACAATTACGACCGCTAAACCAGAGATAGAAACCAGGACCAGGTAGATCGTGCCGGCAGCATATACGCTGGACAGGAGTGATAAAATTCCTCCGATCATACTTGCAATTACAGCGATTACCGGAGTTCCGTGAGAATTGGTCGAGGAAAAAATCTTGGGGATCGTTCCCTCGTTACCTAATGACCACAGCATCCGTGTCGAAGCATAGAGTCCTGAATTGGCGGCAGAAATAATGGCAGTCAATACGACGAAATTCATAATGTCGCCAGCAAACGGAATCCCCATCATCTTGAAGACGTGGACAAATGGACTCTGGGTCACGCCGGCTTGCTTGTACGGAATCAGCGCGGTCATTACCACCATGGATCCAATGAAGAAGATGATTAAACGCCAAAGTGTAGCGTGAATCGCCTTAGGAAGTGTGCGCTCAGGGTCTTTTGCTTCACCAGCAGTTATCCCGATCAGCTCAGTCCCAGAAAAGGCGAAGTTCACCGTCAGCATCGTCGTAAACACTCCGCCAAAACCAGTGGGGAAGAGGCCGTCCTTGAATAGGTTGGTTAACCCCGGTGCGTGAGTGTATCCCTTCAGTGGCACTATACCGACAATTGCCAAAAAGCCCAGTAAAATAAATGCGACAATCGCCAGGACTTTGACAGCGGCGAACCAGAATTCACTTTCCGAGAAGATTCGGACGGTGAAGATGTTAGAGACGGTGACTAGGATAATCAGGACTAGACTCCAATGCCATGTTGGCACGTGTGGGAACCACTCCTTCATGATAATTCCGGCAGCCGTAAATTCCGACCCGAGGGCAATCGTCCATGTCAGCCAGTACATCAAGGCGACAACCATCCCCGTCGCAGGTCCAATCAGCTCTCGTGCGTAGACGTGAAACGCGCCGGTGTAGGGCATGGCAACCGATAATTCTCCTAGGCACAACATGACCGCGTACACCAGAATTGCTCCGACAGTGTAGGCAATGATTGTGCCGATTGGTCCGGCTTGGTTGATGGTATATCCAGAACTCAAGAAGAGCCCGGTACCGATCACTCCACCGAGCGAAATCATTTGGATATGTCGTGCTTCCATCTTTCGCTCGAGGTGGGTGGCTTTTTCGGTATTTGAATTACTCAAATTTCGTTACCCCCATTCTTGTATTTTAGTTAAAATTCAATTATAATTCTGAGAAAATAATTTTAATTTCGTTATATTATATAACATCGAAGGGTGGAGGAATAGATGCAACTTTTAGAAAAATTGACCCAGGGACCACTTTTATTAGATGGCTCTATGTCAACGCCACTGGAACAAGCCGGAGCAGATACCAACAGTGATTTGTGGACTGCCAAGGCATTGATCGATAGCCCACAACTGGTTTACCAAGTGCATATGGACTATTTTAAATCCGGCGCAGATCTGTCCATCACCGACACCTACCAGACCAACGTGCCCGCGTTTGTCCGTCATGGTTTGAGCGAAAATGATGCGAAGGAATTAATCAAAAAGGCCGTTCGCTTAGCCACCCAGGCTCGTGATGACTATGAAAAAGAGTCTGGCAAGCATAATTTTGTCGCTGGTGGCATCGGTCCTTACGGTGCATACCTGGCCGACGGGAGTGAGTACCGCGGTGACTACGATTTGTCTGATGAAGAGTTAAAGGCTTTCCACCGTCCACGGCTCGAGGCGATCGTAGAAGAGGGTGTTGATTGCTTGGCAGTTGAAACTCAGCCACAGCTAAAGGAAGTTCTGGCATTTCTGGACCTCCTCAAAGAAGTCGCCCCAGAAGTACCTGCCTTTATTTCCTTTAGCTTGAAGGACAAGGACCATATCTCTGACGGGACACCGCTGAAGGATGCGGTCGCTACAGTAAAGGATAACCCCCAAGTCTTCTCCGTTGGCGTTAACTGCATGCAGCCGGAATTGACGGTTCCCGCCGTCGAGGCAATCAAGGACGTCACTGACAAGGCAATCATCGTCTATCCCAACTCTGGCGCTACTTACGATCCATCCATTAAGCAGTGGACATTCAAAGAGGGGCAACCACACATTGAAGACCGGGTTCAATCCTGGATAGATGCTGGTGCCACAATTGTTGGTGGGTGTTGTACCATCGTTCCTTCAGACATCAAGAAAATGGCAGAAGTGCTCAAATAGTATTTGGCGTGATCTATATCAGGGTCACGCTTTTTTTGTGCGTACAAAAAAGCGACTGGACATATATCCAGTCGCTTTGAGGGAGATTAAATTTATGGGTTCAATCGGTTCAACATCCGAGGGAATGGGATGTTTTCGCGAATGTGATCTTGGAGAGTGATCCAAGCTAAGAAACGTTCAAGCCCCATACCGAAACCACAGTGAGGAACAGTACCGTACTTACGTAAGTCTTCGTACCAACCGTAGTTTTCCATTGAGAGGTTGTTTTCAGCTAACTTCTTAGCAAGGTATTCGTTATCAATGGCACGTTCGGAACCACCAATGATTTCACCGTAACCTTCTGGAGCCAAGAGGTCAGCACAGATAACTTGACGATCATCTTCAGGATCAATTGGCATGTAGAACGCCTTGATTTCCTTAGGGTAGTTTGTGATGAAGACAGGCTTTTGGAACTGGTCAGCCAGGAAGGTTTCTTCAGGAGAACCGAAGTCGTCACCAAACTTGGCATCCATACCAGCTTCTTGCAACATTTCGATTGCCTTCTTGTAAGTGATCCGTGGGTATGGCAATTCAGTGAATGGCTTCAAGCTTTCAATACTCCGACCTGCAATTTCCAATTCGGTTGCACAGTTGTCAATCAAATCTTGAACCAAGTAGGCGATGTATTGTTCTTGAATTTCCAAACTTTCTTCTTGGTGCATCCAAGCCATTTCTGGTTCAATCATCCAGAATTCCATCAAGTGACGACGGGTCTTGGACTTTTCGGCACGGAAGGTAGGACCCATTGAGTAGACCCGACCTAATGCCATTGCACCGGCTTCTTCGTAGAGTTGACCTGATTGTGACAGGTATGCGCTACGGTCGAAGTAGTCAGTTTCGAATAATTCAGTCGTACCTTCTGGAGCACTTCCTGTTAATTCAGGTGCGTCGAATTGTGTGAAACCATGCTTGTCGAAGAATTCCATTGAAGCCAACTTAACACGGGAACGAATCCGCATTAATGCCCAAGGCTTGCGGCTCCGTAACCATAAATGACGGTTGTCCAACAAGAAGTCGATACCGTGTTCCTTGTTACCAATAGGGTATTCGTCACTTTGGCCCACCATTTCGATATCAGAGATTTGGATTTCGTATCCAAACTTTGAACGAGTATCTTCGTGAACTTCACCGGTAACATAGAAACTGGTTTCTTGGTGCAGATCGTGCTTGGACATTTCAAAAATTTCTTCTGAAACGTCATTCTTCCGGATAATTCCTTGGAAGAATCCAGTACCATCACGAAGTTGCAAGAATGCGATCTTACCACTAGACCGCTTATCAGTTAACCAAACACCAATTTTGACAGTTTCACCCACGTGCTTAGGGGTTTCACTGATCGTAATTGTCTTCATCTATTACTCACTCCTAAAAAAACTACAGAATTTGAATGCCAGCCTCTTTGCACTTTGCGAGCATATCTTCTGGCCATACGCTGGCTTGGACTTCACCAATGTGAGCCTTACCTAACAAGAGCATGCAAATACGTGATTGACCAATACCACCACCGATTGTGTAAGGTAATTCACCCTTCAACAACTTTTCGTGGAATGGTAACTTTTCCCGGTCTTCTGCTCCAGCCTTCTTCAATTGTTCCTTCATGGATTCTTCGCTTACACGGATACCCATTGATGAAACTTCGATCTTACGTTGGAGTGGTTCGTACCAGAAAATAATATCACCGTTAAGTGCCCAATCATCGTAGTCAGGTGCTCGACCATCGTGAGGCTTGCCACTACGCTTAAGTTTGTCACCAATCTTCATTACGAAGACGGCACCAAGTTCTTTAGCAATTTTATCCTCTCGTTCCATTGGGGTCAAGTCAGGCCAACGATCTTCCAATTCTTGAGTAGTTACGAAGTGGATTTCGTCAGGCAAGTGGTAAACAGCATCTGGGTACTTTTGCCATACAGCGTGTTCCATTTCCTTGAGAACACCGAAAATAGTTCTAACAGTCTTCTTTAATGTTTCTTCAGTACGTTCTTCCTTGGCAATTACCTTTTCCCAATCCCATTGATCTACGTAAATTGAGTGGTAGTTGTCAACATCTTCGTCCTTACGAATGGCGTTCATGTTAGTGTAGAGACCTTCATGCATGCCGAAGCCGTATTCCTTTAATGCCATCCGCTTCCATTTAGCAAGGGAGTGAACAACTTCGATAGTTGCACCAGGCACGCTCTTCATATCGAAGGAAACAGCCTTTTCAATACCGTTCAAATCATCGTTAAGACCAGTACCCTTTACCAAGAACATTGGTGCAGACATCCGTTGAAGAGTCATTGCATCAGCGAACTTGTCTTGGAAAGTTTCGCGAATAAAACGAATAGCAGCTTCAGTTTGACGAATAGAAAGCTTTGGATCGTAATCCTTTGGAATAATTAAACTCATATGTAACACTCCTTGAAATGTATATTGAGAGATAAAATAAAAGCCTTTCATCTCCTGATATCTATCAAGGGACGAAAGGCTTTATTCCGCGGTACCACCCAAGTTGCCTAGAAATGAAAATTCATTGTCTAGACCTCTCTTATAAACGCAATCACGTTTAGCCGGTGTGGTAACGTACCGGGGACGGCTGAGCCTACTTTAATTAGAATCTAATCATTTGGGTCAGCGGCATTGGGGGAAAGTGTTTTTTCAACGTCCAGGGTCGGCAGGCTTCTCACTATCGCCAGCTCACTTTACGAATGAGGCGTTGTACTCGTCTTTCTCATTGCCTTTGAAAATCTATAACTGTATTCTAACCCGTTTTTCATGAAATGCAACACTTTTTTGAAAATTATTTTGAATTTTTGATTCGCGGATGGACGAAACCTATATTTATCAAGGAATTTGACGGCCAAGAAAAATTTGCGACTACCACAATTTGATTATGAGAAAACACTAAGAGCCACCACAGAAATCAGTGATGGCTCATTAAATTAACGTTCTAAATTGAGATTTACTCGTGCCAGCTGGCGGATGATAATCATCAAGATAATGGCTTCAAGCGGCCAAGTGATGACTTCTTTTGGAAGACGGATCATCAAGAGGGCGGTAAATGCGCTACCCGTGCTTGATGAAGTCATACTCATTAGGTACAACCAGAGCGTGGTGAAGAAGACGTTGGTGATCAGAATTTGGAAGAATTCATAAATGAACACCCGCTTCCACGTGATTTGTTGGTTGTATAAGAACAGACCAGCGATCACACCTGATACGAAGGCGGAGAAGGTGAACCCAGGGAAGAACATGTTCCCAGTGTTCAAGATGGTGTTACCAATAATATCGTTAACGACCATCGCAATTCCGCCAATCCATGGGCCTAAGTAGTATCCAATTAATCCTGTCGCAATGAATCCAAAGCTAAATTTCAGAATAGTGGGGTCACCAACTGATAATTTGCCCAGAATTAATTCCAAAGCGACCAGCAAAGCAGCTAACGTCATGCGGCGCGTGGTAAAACGCGGACCAGTGAAAGATAATACTGACATTATCGACACTCCCTAAAATATTTATTTGTTAGGGAACCATGACGATTGTCTGTGGTGAATGCGGAAAACCAAAGCAGCCAAATCGGCCTCCTTCCAACGTTCACATTCCGTTCCGCTGGACAATAACTCTGGAGTTCCTACCCCAACACCGAATAGTATAGACAGATCACACCGTAAAAGCAAGAGAAAAGTGAACAATGAGATAGGACTTGCGGTTATTATTCACTTTTACACAAAGTAGATAAAACGCGGACAATCATCTGTCCGCGTTTTATCTTTATTGGTGAGCGACTGCCGTGTTGACAGCTGCTTGTTCTTTTTCAACCAGGGCGACCTTGCTTGCGATGACGTTGATATCCATCTTGATTTCACGGGTCAATCCTGGGGTGTCGATCTTAGGTTCAAAGAAGGCTTTGAATTCTTCTAAGCGTTCTGCGGTGTGGAAGATTCCAGCAGATACGGTGATGTAGGTTGCAAATTCCATGTCACCACCGACTGTTTCTTCCAACCAGCCCCAGTTGTCACGCAACCAGTTCCAGGCAGCTTCTTGACCGGCGTTGTTTGCCAAGACACCACGGAACCATGCCCGTAAGTCTTGTGGTTTCACAACCTTGGCATCCTTGTAGTAGGAGACGATTTGCTTGATCAATTCAGGGTCGGTCGTCGTAGGGAGTGCCATTCGCAAGTCGGCCTTGTAGCTAGCGTCAGAAGTCTTTTGATATGCGGTCACGAGCTTGTCGAAGAGTTCGCGGCTACCGTAGTTTTGGACTTCATTCTTGAGCACCAGACCACGGATGTCGGCGGACAGGCTCAACAAGTCGTCTTGGTGGTCGAGGAAGATCTGGTGGGCTTCCTTGATTGACGCGTCATTCTTTGCGTAGAGTGAGGCGTTCAAGACGTATGGACGAGTCAGTTGGTCGTCGTTATTTTCGCCGTCTTTTGGCATCCAGCCGAGGCGGGCAACTTGGTCCTTGCTGAGTTGGTCGAAGAATGCACGCAGTTGATCTTCTTCCTTCGTGCCAGGATTTACAAAAATCTTTAGGCTGTTAGCAATTCGGTAGAGTTCCGCATTGACGATTGTGGAGTGACTACCGGAGAACCGTGCCAGCAGTGGGATCAGGTCGGCGTAGGAAATTTGTTGACCTTCAGCTAGGAGGCGCAGGTCTTGGAGCAATTGACGTTGGTTGATTGCATCGAGTTGGTCGGCGTGATCCAAAATGTCGTTTAACAAGCCTTCGTCGTACTTGACGATGAAGTGGGAGTTATTGCCGACGTTGATTTGGAATGGCTTGCCGTTCTTCTTGCGTAATTCACTGTAGTTGTCGATCACAACGTCCTTGTCAGTCATGATTTGTGGTGCTTGGTCGTAGTTAGCGTTCAATGGAATTTGCCAAGTGCGACCTTCATCCTTGCCGTCACCAATGAAGAATTGTTCTTGGTGCAAGGTGATTTGGTCGTGGTCATTTACCGTGACAGAAACGACGGGATAACCTGGTTGTTCCAGCCATGAATGCATGATTTCACCGATGTTCAGGTGTGAAGCATCGCCCATTGCCTTCCAGAGGTCAGCACCAGCAGCGTTACCGTACTTGTGGGCAGCGAAGTAGTTCTTCAATCCTTCACGCAATGCATCGTCGCCGAGCAGGGCACGAACCATTACCAACATCCGTGAACCCTTGGCGTAAACAATCGCAGGGTCGAAGATAGAGTCAATTTCGGCTGGGTTGTTAACTTCGACGTGGACTGGTTGAACACCGTCTGTGGCGTCACGTTGCAATGCCGATGGGGCTTCTGAGGTTTGGAATAATTCCCAAATCTTCCATTCTGGTTGCAGAGCATCAACGGCGACGTATTCCATCATGTTGGCGAAACTTTCATTTAACCATAAGTCGTCCCACCACTTCATCGTCACGAGGTCACCAAACCACTGGTGGGCCAGTTCGTGTGTGATAACAGTTGCGACCACTTGCTTCATGTCGAGGGCGGTGTTGTCCGGATCGAGTAGCAAGTATGCTTCACGGTAGGTTACCAGACCCCAGTTTTCCATGGCACCGGCTGAGAAGTCAGGAAGTGCGAGTTGCCATGAGTGTGGCAGTGGGTATGGAGTTTGGTAGTAGTCTTCGTAAAATTCGATCGCACGCTTGGCAATGTCCAATGCAAAGTCGAGTTCCTTAGCTTGGTGAGCCTTGGTAGCGAAGACGCCGACTTTCACGCCAGACTTGGTTTCGGTCATCTTGGATTGGAGTTCACCGAAAGCGAATGCGACCAGGTATGAGGACATGCGGACGGTTTCTTCAAAGTAGTGAACGCCGTCTTCTTCCTTGGTTTCTGGCATGTTGGCGAGTATGGTTTCGCCGTCGTGTTCGTCGTATTTAATAGCTAAGGAGAAGGTTGCCTTGGCTTCGGGTTCGTCCACACATGGGAAGGCTTGCCGTGCCGCCGTGGTTTCAAATTGGGTACCGATGATTTGCTTTTGGACCCCGTCAACTTCGTAATAGGAAGGGTAAATTCCCATCATTGTGTCGGTCAACTTGGCGGTGTAATCGATGCTAAATTTCACATCGCCGTCAGCTGGGAGAGTGATTTCGATCGCTTCTTCGTCATCCTTGACGGTAAATGGAAGTTGCTTTTTGTCGGCAACTACATTTTGGATGTGAAGAAATTTTTGGTTGATCAAAATCGTGGATTCGCTGGCGTGACCTTCAATTGTGGTCGTACCAGTAATTGTTTTGTCCGCCCGGTTGATGTCGAGATAAACATCGTAGTGGGTGGGTTGGAAGAGGTCAAAAAGTCGTTTATTTTCTGCCATGAGATTCCCTTCTTTTCATAAGATGTTATACATTATAACGCGTTTCATGCGGTCATTGCCTTTAGTGTAACTTAATTGTCAGTTGGGGCCAAATCAAAAGGACTGTCGTGACCGCAAATTTGCGCTATTATATACATATAATTTATAAAAATGTGAGGGATTAATGTGTCGAAAAAAGAATTAACTTCCAAGATGGTCGAAGGGTACCAAGCAAAGTTTCACGAACGCGTGGACGCTGATGTGATCGCGCGGGCAATCCAAAAGAATGGGATCAAAAACGCTAGTGAAGATCCAGCTGCCAGTCAACGTTTGAACCGCGCCTTCTCATACGAAATCAAGACGGGGAAGCCAAGCAATCAACGTCACAGTGGACGCTGCTGGTCATTTGCGGCCCTTAACACACTGCGTCACAAGTTTGCGAACAAGTACAACTACAAGGACTTCGAATTATCACAAAACTACCTGTTCTTCTGGGACCGGATTGAACGGGCAAACATGTTCTTCCAAAAGGTGATTGAAACTGCTGATAAGCCTCGTCACGACCGCCTCGTGGACTTCTACTTCAATTTCGCGCTGGTCGATGGTGGACAATGGGCTAACGCTGCTTCTATCGTTGAAAAGTACGGTGTCGTTCCGGAATACGTGATGCCTGATACGCACAATACTAAGGACACTAGTGATGTGGCTGAAGTGCTGACATATCTGATGAAAAAGGACGGAATGAAGCTTCGTCAAATGGTTCAAGATGGAGCCACAGAAGACGAATTAGCTGCGGAACAAGAACGTATGATGGCCGATGTATACAAGATCGCGGCCTACGCATTCGGTGAACCACCTGCAAAGTTTGACCTTGAATTCCGCGATGACGACAAGAAGTTCCACCAAGTGCTCGGCTTGACGCCACTGGACTTCTATCACAAGTACTTTGACACTGATTTCCATGACTACGTGGTTGTTACCAACGCGCCGGATCACGAATACGGCAAGGTTTACTCCATGCCAAGCCAAGACAGCGTTGTTGGTGGAGTGCCAATTAAGTTCATGAATGTGCCATTTAAGGACCTCCAAGACGCAGCGATTGCGCAACTGAAGGCTGGTGAAACTGTCTGGGTCGGTAATGATGTCCTCCAACAAATGGACCGCAAGCGGGGATTGATGGATGCGAAATTATTCCGGCGTGCAGAACTGCTCGGTGTTGATTTCACGATGAATAAAAAAGAACGTCTGGAAGCACGCCAAGCCATGGTTTCACACGCGATGACTTTGACCGGGTTTGACATGGTAGATGATGAACCACGCCGTTGGAAGATTGAAAACTCCTGGGGTAAGGACAACGGTGACAATGGTTACTTCGTCATGACCCAAGACTGGTTCGAGGAATACACCTACGAAGCAGTTATTGATAAGAAATACCTCAATGCAGACCTGCAAAAGCTGGCCGATAGCCAACCAGTTGAATTGTCTGCCTGGGATTCACTTGAATAATAAAAATGACGAGCCTGGTGTGGCCCGTCATTTTTGTTTCACGTGAAACACGTGTTACATATTTGCTGGATCGACAACTAACTTGAAGACCTTTTCCGGTTGTTCAGTCAGATAGTATACGATGTTTTTGCAGGAGATTTCCTGGAGATTAATGATTGAATCGGTGGAGTAAAAGGCAACGTGCGGAGTGACGATGACGTTATCTCTGCCAACAAGTGGATGTGTCGCGAGGTCGGGGAATTCACTAGATAAGACGTCCAGAGCCGACCCTTTGATTTGACCGTTATCGAGCGCGTCGATTAATGCTGGTTCGTCTATTTCAGCACCACGAGCCATATTGATGAAGTAGGGGTGCTTGGCCATCTGTGCGAAACGTTCCTTGTTGAAGAAGTTGTAGTTAGTTTCGTTCAGGTTCATGTGATTTGATACCACGTCGGCTTGTGCCAGGAGTTCTTCGGGGCTGACCAAGTCGACGAATTCGGCAACTTTTTGGTAATTCTGATCACTAATGAATGGATCGCAAGCGAGGACTCTCATCCCGAGTGCAGCTGCTTTAGTCGCCACGGAACGACCAATTTTTCCGAGCCCGAAAATTCCCAGGGTCATATTGCTGAGACGTGGGTTAGGTTGGGCATAATCGTAGCGCCACTTGTGGTTAACATCGATGTCATTTAGGTAGAATTTAAGGTTGCGGACCAGAGCTAACATTGTCGTGATCGTGAATTCAGCCACGTCTTCGGTACAGTATTCACCGACCGGGCAGACAGCGACACCATGGCGTTTAGCAGCATCCAGGTCGACGTTATCGTATCCGGTTGCGTTGATGGAAACGACTTTGAGATGCGGGGATGCTACAAAGACTTCCTCATCGATTTTGATAAAGGCAGTCAAAAGGGCATCAGAGTCCGCAATTGCATCCAAAAATTCTCGGCGCCGGTCATCGGAATATGTGAACACTTCGACTGAGCATCCGGGGAGTCCCTTTTCTAAGACCGCAATTTCTTTTTCGTGACTTGGCATCATGGATTCAGCATAGTCAGCAATCAAAATTTTCATCGGCTGTCTCCTTTTTTGATCTGGTAGTAGAAAATCAATATAATACAGTGTATATTATAACTTAATTAAAAATCAATGATAAAGGGGTATCAACATGAGCGAAAAGTTGAGAGTTGGTGTGATTGGTGCGACGGGGATGGTCGGCCAACGTTTCGTCACCTTATTGGAAAATCATCCATGGTTTCAAGTAACAGCCGTTGCGGCAAGTAAGCACAGTGCTGGCCAAAAGTATGGTGAAGCTGTAGAGGGTCGCTGGAAGATGGGCGATACGCCAGTTCCTGCCCACGTCAAGGACTTAACAATTTTAGATGCGGAAGACGTTGCAGCGGTCGCTAAGGAAGTCGACTTTGTATTCTCTGCCGTGCACATGGATAAGGAAGCCATCAAGAAGCTGGAAGACGAATACGCAAAGCACGAAACGCCGGTTGTTTCCAATAACAGCGCCCACCGTTGGACTCCCGATGTACCAATGGTGGTTCCAGAAATTAACCCTGACCACACAGAAGTAATTAAGTACCAACGTGAACGTCTCGGTACTACCCGCGGTTTCGTTGCCGTAAAGCCAAACTGTTCTATCCAAAGCTACACTCCTGCTCTGCAAGCCTGGAAGAAGTTTGAACCTACCCAAGCCCTGGCATGTACTTACCAAGCTATTTCTGGTGCCGGTAAGACTCTGGAAGACGCTCCGGAAATCCAAGGCAATGTTATCCCATACATCGAGGGTGAAGAAAAGAAGTCCGAAGATGAACCACTCAAGATCTGGGGTCACGTGGACGACGAGAAAAAGGAAATCGTGCCCGCTGATTCTCCAGTGATCACGAGTCAATGTCTCCGTGTTCCTGTCCTTTACGGTCACACGGTTGCAGCCTTCGTGAACTTCAAGCAAAACCCAACCAAGGAAGAATTGATCAAGGCCTTGGAAGACTACAGTGGTGTTCCACAAGAATTAGGTCTGCCAAGCGCACCAAAGCAATTCATCCAATACCTTGATGACGACTTCCGTCCACAAGTTCGTTTCGACGTAAACTACGAAAACGGGATGGGTATTTCCATCGGTCGTTTACGTACTGACAAGATCTTCGACTGGAAGTTTGTCGGCTTGTCACACAACACTGCCCGCGGTGCTGCTGGTGGTGCGATCGAATTGGCTGAATTATTGAAGGCCCAAGGTTACATTCAAGCGAAGTAAATTAGTACAATCTAATACTATCTAACTAATAGGAATGCCGGCTTTACGGCGTTCCTGTTTTTGTATTATTTGACTATGAGAATTTTCTAATATAAAATATTGTTTATCATAATTCTAAACGCATAACAAATCTGGTTATGTTAGAGAAAGGGAGGATCGGAATGGTATACAAAGATTTAGCTGGCAAAGTCGCGGTGATTACCGGTGGCTCAAAGGGTATCGGGAACGCGATTGCCAAGCGACTCGGCGAAGAAAAGATGAAAGTTGTGATCAACTACAATTCTGACAAAGCCGGCGCCGATCACGCGGTTCAAGAGATCGTGGATGCGGGCGGACAGGGTGTTGCCATTCAAGCCGATGTTTCCAGCGAAGAAGGGGTTCAAAAGCTCCTCGATGCCGCTGTCGAAAATTTCGGTGACCTCGATTTATGGATCAACAATGCGGGGATGGAAAATCAACACCCAACGCATGAGCTGAGCTTGAATGACTGGGAACGGGTCATCAACGTCAATATGACTGGGACCTTCCTCGGTTCTAAGGCCGCTCTGAATTATTTCTTAGATCACAACAAGAAGGGAAACATTATCAACATGTCTTCCGTTCACGAACAGATTCCTTGGCCAACTTTTGCCCACTACACAGCAAGTAAGGGTGGGATCAAGTTGTTCACACAAACCATCGCGATGGAATACGCTGAAAAGGGGATCCGGGTCAACTCCATCGGTCCGGGTGCCATCAACACGCCAATTAACGCGGAAAAGTTCGCTGATCCTGAACAATACAAGGAAACTGCGGACATGATTCCAATGAAGCGTATCGGTGACCCAGCAGAAGTTGCGGCCGCCGCGGCATGGCTTGCGTCAGACGAATCTAGCTACGTCACGGGGATTACACTCTTCGTGGACGGCGGTATGACGCTTTACCCTGCATTTCAAGGTGGAAAAGGATAAACGATTTACGGGGCTTCATGCCCTTTTTTCGTACACAAAATTAAGGAGAGAAAGAATATGGAAGAAAGCAAAAATCGATCGATATCAAATATTTTCTTGCGAACGTTGATGTCATTTGTCGGGATCGCGCTCGTGTCACTCGGGGCCGCATTGCTTCGGGGCGGGAAAGTTGGTCTGGATCCATTTACCGCAGTTAACACGGGGATGTCTGAGCACCTGAAATTAAGCCTGGGTGTCTACCAACTGTCGGTGAACCTGGTCATCTTCATTTTCGTCCTCTTGCTGGACCGGAAGAAGATCGGGATCGGGACGGTATTAAACATGGTCCTGGTTGGGTTTGAAATTCAATGGTTCTCAGCGCTGTACACCAGTATTTTCGGTACACGGCTCAACGCAATCATCATCTTCTCCAACCTGGTGATTGGGCTCCTGTTCTTCACACTCGGGTCTTCAATGTACATGGGTGCGGAGCTTGGGGTTGCGCCATATGATGCGATCGCTCCAATCCTGTCCAATCGATTCCACACCCAATACCGGACGATCAGAATTGCCCAAGATATCCTCTTCATGATCGCGGCCTACTTCGCTGCTGGTCCAGTGGGTATCGGTACCGTGATTGTGGCGTTCTTCACCGGACCTCTGATCACATTCTGGGACCTCCACGTCAGCCAGCCAATGCGCCAGACGATCGATGGGCTTGATGAACTGACTGGTGCAGCCAAGATCACTTATCTGCTGACGAATTTCGGGCGGAGTTCTTACAACCTGGTGACCCAGTCATACGAGCTGACGAACCTGATGCAACTCCGCTTATCTGAGTACTCACCTAAGGACATTGAGGATCAGATGAAGATTACCCAGCGGAACATGAAGATCGCAGAAGCCGCCTACAAGAGCTCCGAGCACCGCTACAACATGCTCCGAGAAGAACTGCTTCGGCGTGATCGTGCTGCTAAACATGCGGAAGAAGAAAGTAAAAATTAAGTATAAATCCCTGGTGATCGCACCGGGGATTTTTCTATGGTGTAAAATTGTACTATCAATACGAAGAGGGTGAATAAAATGGATGTTACGATTAAACGCGATGGCTTGGAATTACGTGGTTTGCTGGAAGGTACCGACAAACTGGAAAACGATACGATTGTGATCCAATTTCACGGATTTCAAGGCAATATTGGCTACGAACCTGGAAAGATCAACTATGATGTTTCGCATAAATTAAATGAAGTCGGTCTACCAACTTTACGTTTTAACTTCCCATCATGCGGTTTGAGCGACGGTGACTACAAGAATATGACGATCCTCGGCCAACTGCTCGATGCGATGGCGATTATCGATTTTGCCCGGACCAAGATGGGTGCAAAGAAAATTTACATCGTCGGTCACTCCCAAGGTGGGGTCGTTGCATCAATGGTGGCAGCTTATTACCGTGACCTGATCGACAAGGTGGTATTGCTTGCTCCAGCTGCGACACTCAAGGATGACGCCCTGAGAGGTGAATGTGAGGGGAGTGTATACGATCCAAACCACATTCCATTGCGTGTCGAAGTGAATGGTGAATTGGTTAGTGGTCAATACTTCCGGACGGTGCAACTTTTGCCAATTTATGAAACCGCGCAACACTACGACGGTGAAGTTTTGATTATTCACGGACTGGAAGATGAAATTATTCCTGCATCTGCCGGTCGCAAGTACCATGACATCTTGCCAAACAGCACGCTCTACCTAATGGAAGGTGAACCACACTCACTGGAAGGTCCCAAGGTGCAAGAAACCCTGCAACTTATAGCAGATTTTTTGAAGGATTAAGCGATGAAAACAACGATTAGTGTAATGATCTTCGCGTTTTTTGGCGGAATTTTACGGGCCAGCTTGGCAAATACCCTGATGGTAAATCTGATTGGGGCGTTTGCTCTGGCCTTTCTTGCGGAGATTTTTTTGAAAAAAGAATATCCAGAATGGCTTGTTGTTGGTGTGAAAACTGGCTTTTTGGGCGCATTTACGACCTTTTCCTCATTCACCCTGGAATTTATTACCCAGCAAAATTGGCTGTACCTGTTCGCTACGATTTTCGGCGGATTCGCCTGCGCAATGTGTGGGTTTTTCCTGGCACAGAAAGTGGTGGTGGACTAATGGTATTAGTAGGTTTAGGGGCTTCAATCGGTGCTGTCCTCCGCTTATATTTGAAAAAGACGCTGTATATCAATATCGTGGGAGCATTCTTGCTGGCGCTGTTGACCAAGCATGGAATTACGACCGCATTCTTGACGGTCGGAATTTTAGGTGGTTTCACTACTTTTTCGACGCTCAAATATGAATTGGTGACTTACTACAAGGACAAAGATTACGTGGCCTTGTTGAAATACGGCTTGATCAGCTATGTCGGTGGAATTCTCGCAGCTGCGCTCGGATTTTGGCTGTGATTTTCGCGATTAAAACCAAAAAATTTCACTTTTTATAAATTAAATTAAATAAAAGTCTTGCCTTTTATGGAAAAGCTTGATACTATAGTTATCGCCGTAATAAATACGGCCCGTTAGTCAAGTGGTTAAGACACCACCCTTTCACGGTGGTATCGTGGGTTCGAATCCCGCACGGGTCACTTTATTGGGCTATAGCCAAGCGGTAAGGCAACGGTTTTTGGTACCGTCATGCGCTGGTTCGAATCCAGCTAGCCCAATAAATTAAACTCCTCTAACATTCCCCAGAGGAGTTTTTTTGTACACAAAAAGGCGCAAAAGCTATAAGAGCTTTTGCGCCTTTGTTGTAGGTATTACTTTTCGTATACAGACCGCTTGAGGACTCCAACATAAGGTAAATTGCGGTAGTGACCACTGTAGTCAAGGCCAAAACCGACCAGGAACTCATTTGGAACGGTGTAACCAATGTAATCGCCAGTGACGTCTGCTTCCCGGCGCTCAGGCTTGTCGAGAAGGGAGACGATCTTGATACTTGCGGCACCGCGGTCTTCTAAGAGATCCTTCAAGTACTTGAGGGTGTGTCCAGTGTCTACAATATCTTCCATTATCAATACGTGACGACCCTTGATATCGGTGGAAAGGTCTTTCACCAGGCTGATCTTGCCAGAAACGGTGCCGTCAGCGTATGAAGAAATATCGACGTAATCAACGGTCAGCTTGAAGTTCAGTCGCTTCAGCATTTCACTCGTGAACATCATTGCACCCGTCATTACAGAGACGACGACGGGGTTCTTATCGGCATACTTGGCAGTCATTTCTTCTGCCAGTTCGTCGATGCGGTGGTTAATCTGTTCTTCGGTGAATAAGATTTTTTCGATATCGTTGTTCATGGAGTTCTCCTTTAGGACGTCAAATATAAAGTTCGTAATTAACGAACGATAATTCGATATAATCATTCGTCAACTGGTTAATAATAGAAATTCTACCATATTTTTCCGGATTTTAAAGTAAAAACCACGGTAAATGCTAACGAAAACATTTTTGCCCCAAGCGTAAATTCATAGTATGATTTTTAAAAACCACTACAAGGATATGAGATTATGACTGAAGATTTTTTGATCGGAACATACACGAATAAGACGAGCAAGGGGATGTACCGAGTTACGCTTGATACCGACGCCGAAAAGCTGGTCAACGTACGCCTTGCTGTGAAAATGCAGAAGCCGTCATACCTGCAAGTCGACAGCCAAGGACGCGTCTACACAATCAAAAAGCGAGACGATACTGGTGAAAAGGCCGTCGCTCTCTACCAACTTGGTGAGACCGCAAAGGATGCGAAATTGCTATGCATGCTGACACATGTTGGGTCATCTCAATGCTACCTTGGACTCGACGAAAAGCGCAATCTCCTCTTTGGTGCCAACTACCACGATGGTATCGCTACTGTTTTTGAGCTCGGCGGTGAAATTGGAATTGATCCGGCTAGCTTTGTTGAACACCATGGCCAAACTGGTCCGCGCCCTGAACAAGACGGATCACACGTGCATTATGTCGACTCGACTCCGGATGGCCGGGTTGCCGTCTGTGACCTTGGTGAAGACATTGTGTCAATTTACGACTTGTCAGAATACAATCAATTGTCACTAGTTTCTGAATATCATTTTCCATACGGTGCGGGTCCTCGTCACTTAGTATTCAGCAAGGACGGTCAATTCGTTTATGTCATCTGCGAACTCAGTAGCGAATTAACTGTCCTGAAATACAATGAGCACACTGCAGAATTGACCCATGTCCAAACCGTGAAGACGATCCCAGACACCTGGACAGAACATAATGGTGCGGCCGCAATCCGAATGACTTCTGATGGGCGCTTCATCTACACGACTAACCGTGGTGAAAATACGCTTGCGGTCTGGGCTGTCCAGGATGATGGCACTGTGAAACATGTCCAATCCATCTCTAGTGAAGGGGATTTCCCACGTGATTTCAACTTTAGCAAAGACGAACATTACCTCGTATCCTCCAACCAGGAGACCGATGACTTAGTTTTGTACCGTCGTAATCCGGAAACCGGAGAATTGACGCTCCTGCAAAAGGGTGTCGCATGTCCTGAACCAATTTGTGTTCAAAGATATTAAAAAAATTCCACAATCGTTACGGCATCATAACGTAGCGATTTCTTTTTGCACAAAACGTTAATTGTTCGTATTTAAAAGCCTTTAAAATCTAAATGCTTAATATCGTTCGATAAAACCTAATATTTCAGTTGATTTAAATAGGTTTATTCGGTATTATTGATTACACATTCGAATGTTGCTGTATGGATATTGTGAATTGTTTTTATAAGGAGAAAGAGAAAAAATGCAAAACGAATTCTCAACAGTTGAAGAAGCACTGACTCAATTACGCAACGGCGGCTACATTATCTTGGCTGATGATGAAAGTCGTGAAAACGAAGGGGACTTGCTAGCTCTTGCTGACGACATTCAAGCAGACACTGTTTACGAAATGCTCAAGGAAGCAAACGGTTTGATGTGTGTGCCTGTTAGCGAACATATCGCTGAAAAGCTTGGTTTCAAGCCAATGGTAGAACACAGTACTGACCCTCACCAAACCCCATTCATGGTTACCTGCGATGGTACTTACGAAGCTACTGGTGTTACTACTGGTGTTTCTGCTTTCGACCGTGCAGCAACTATCCGTCAAATCGCAAAGCCTACTGCCAAGGCTTCTGATTTCAACCACCCTGGCCACATCCAACCTCTCTACTCACAAGAACGCGGTCTCCGCGAACGTGTTGGCCACACCGAAGCTTCCGTTGACCTTGCATACCTCGCTGGAAAGGAACCAGCTGCGGTAATCATCGAAGTTCTCAAGGAAGACGGTACGATGGCTCGCCGTGATGACCTCTTCGAATTAGCTAAGCGCGTCAACGTTCCATTTATCACTATCAAGCAAATCACTGATTACATGGACGCTAAGGGCATTGATGCTGCCGCGGACTTGGCTAAGGTAAACGACTAATTAAAATCCTTCTCATTATGTCTGAAGGCGTGTGAAAATTCCCTGTTTCACATGCCTTTTTTGTATGCATTTTAGGTATGAAACTTCCAATACGATAAGCATTTCACATCTGGGTATTCACGGACTAGAATAGAGTTATTATTTACGCAAGGGAGAGTTGAATATGGCAAAGACAATTGTTTTATATTACTCCGCTACTGGCACGACGAAGAGAGTCGCTGAAGCAGTTGCACAAAAATTAGACGCAGATATCTTTGAATTTGACGCCGCTCAACCATATACTGACGCAGACCTGAACTGGCACGATCCAAACAGCCGGACCTCCGTGGAACAACACACGTCCCAAAGTCGGGTTGATATCAATCCTGACCTGCCGGATATTTCCGGTTATGATAATGTCGTGATTGGTCATCCAATCTGGTGGGGAATTCCACCTCGCATGGTCGCATCACTCATTGACCACCTCGACCTTAATGGCAAGCACCTTTCACTGTTTGCAACGTCGGGTGGTTCAAGTTATGACCGCTCACAAAGTTTCGTGGAACGGACGGTTAAGGACAATGATTACGATGTCGTGGTTAACCAGGGCGCCGTACTAAGCACATCCAGAGTTGATAACTGGGTGAAACAACAAAATCTGAAGTAAAGAAAAGGGGTATCCGGATTTTCCGGATACCCCTTTGTGTTTCACATGAAACATTACTTGATTAACTTGAAAACTTGATCTTCTGGCAAGTATTCCTTTTCTCCTGCAGGTGCTTCGATGGATCCAAATGGCATTTCAGCACGTAATTGCCATGAAGCTGGAAGATCAAATGCTTCATGAATTGCGTCGTCAATCAGTGGGTTGTAGTGTTGTAAGCTAGCACCGATTCCTTGTTCAGCAAGGGCAGCCCAAACAGCTTGTTGAGCACCACCAACAGCTTGTTCTGCCCAGATTGGGAAGTTTTCTGCGTATGATGGGAATTGCTTTTGTAAGCCGTCAACAATGTCAGTGTCGGTCAAGTAGAGAATAGTACCGAAGCCGGCGCGGAATGAAGCAATCTTTTCTTGTGTTGACTTGAATGCTTCAGGGTCCTTAACAATTGCCTTTAATGCATCTTCAACGATGTCCCAAACCTTGTCAGATGACTTGCCGAAGAGGACAACGGCACGAACTGATTGGCTGTTAAAAGCAGTAGGAGAGTTGCGGACAGTTTCCTTTACCAGGTCAAAAATATCTTCTGGTTGTGCGTCGACCTTGTCACCCAAGGCATAGATAGTACGACGCTTTGCGAGTAATTGATTTAACTTTGATTCCATAATATAATTCCTCCGTTGATTTAATTCACTTACTAATAGTAACCTAATTTTAAAATCAAGCAAGAGGTGAATTATTTTTCACTTAGTACTATTATTGAAAGAGGAGTATGAAAGGAGGCAGAAAATGGCAAAACCAATCGAAGGATGTTCTATCGACCAGACCCTACAAGTGATTGCCGGAAAGTGGAAGGCTGTCATTGTTCAAACATTATTGATGACGCCAGTTTGTCGGTTTAGTGAGCTTGAAGATCAACTGGTGGGTTGTTCACGACGGATGCTTGCTCTGCAATTAAAGGAGCTAGAAGATGATGGGGTTGTTCTAAAGAAGGTCTATGCAACAGTCCCACCAAAGACAGAATACCGATTATCTGAACGTGGCAAGCAGTTAGAACCGGTTATTAACAGTATGCAAAAATGGGGTTCGGTCCAAAATTAATTCTCTCGTTTCATCGACGGGAGAAATTTTTTTCTTGACTATATGTCGATAACGACATAAAATAACAAAAAAGATAAAAAGAGGTTATTGAGATGACAGAAAAGAAATTTAAGACGTTAGACGACTTTTTAGGTACACACTTTATTTACACTTACGATAATGGTTGGGAATACGAATGGTACGCCAAGAATGACCACACCGTTGACTACCGTATCCATGGTGGGATGGTTGCAGGTCGTTGGGTAAAGGACCAAGAAGCTAACATCGTAATGCTGACTGAAGGGATTTATAAGGTGGCGTGGACTGAACCTACTGGAACTGACGTAGCCTTAGATTTTGTGCCAAATGAAAAGAAACTCAACGGGACTATTTTCTTCCCTGCATGGGTTCAACAACACCCAGAAATTACGGTGACCTTCCAAAACGAACACATCGATTTGATGCATGAGGCCCGTGAAAAGTACGATACTTATCCAAAGCTGGTTGTTCCTGAATTTGCTCACATCACATACATGGGCGATGCGGGACAAAACAATGAAGATGTAATCTCAGAAGAACCTTACGAAGGGATTACTGATGACATTAGAAACGGCAAGTATTTTGACGAAAACTACAAGCGGATCAAGAAGTAATCTATAATAGGGGAAGGATTAAGATTTGGGGGGACTAGTGATGCCAAAGAAAAGAATTCTTCCCTATATTATTTTAGGGATTATCAATGATCGTCCGGGTGTGACGGGGCGTGAAATTACCACTGAATTCAATACGGAAATTGGTGATTTTTGGAAAGCGTCACACAGTCAAATATATCCAGAGCTGTCACGGATGAACGCAGATGGATGGGTCGCGGCTTCCACCAGCAAGGACAACGCCAAGGAGAAGTACTACAGTCTGACTGATGAGGGTAAACGGGTCTTGGAAGAATGGCTCGACCAACTCGTGGACACATTGCCGATTCACGAAGATATGTTTTCGCTCAAGATGTACTTTATCAATGACCGCAAAGATAAGCGGGTCAAGGAGCTCATCGACCAGCAAACCGCACTGCTGCAAAAGCAACTCGCCTACCTGAAGCAGCGCCAACAGCTCGTTTTTCCCAACCCGTCATCCATCGACGCTCACTTCGGCCACTACCTGATTTTGAGTCGCGGGATCTCACGGACGGAGGGACAGCTCGACTGGCTCGCCACAATTAAAAAGGATATTCAATAGCCAACGCGGTGATGATGGAACTTCCGTCATTGCCGTTTTTGTTTAAAACGCAAAAGGAACAATTTCACTTTCGCAAAATTGTTCCTACTTGGCCCAGAGAAAGTCGATCAGGGCGTTGTCGACTTGGTTGTTATTTTCGTGGAGTCTACTATGTTGGGCATTCTTACCGTGGACGCTCAGCTCGCGGTAGGACTTGGCCCGGGATGCGACAAGGTACTTGAGTGACTTGGATGAGTTGACTGGCACGGCACCGTCCGAGTTGGATCCGTCATCGAGGTTACCGTAAATGTTCAAGACGCGGGTCGACTTTGGGAAGGTTTCACGCAATGACAGGAGCTCACGGAAGACCTGATCCTCGCTAGCGGGCAGGCCATCCTGGTTGACTGCACTCTCAGCCGTGGATTGACCGCGCAGACCATTGTAGTGGCCGGCAATCGCGACGAGGTGGTTAATCTTAGGGAGGTGACCGGCGTTGTCGTTGATGTAAAAGGCGATTTCCAGGTTTCCCATCGAGTGGCCGACCAAGTTGATAGCAGGGAACTTTCCTTGCTTTTGGACCGCCGTGACCACGTTTTTCACGTAGGTAGCGCCGTGGTGGTATCCTTTGATAAAGTCACCCCGGAATCCACTGAGCCGGTTGTCTTCGAGGTTGACTTCGACGATTGGGTTGATGGCACCCTTGGGAATCTGACGGTTGAATGTAACTTTACCGTTCTTGTCGACGTTTGCGCGCACGATCGTCTTAGTCTCACCCGCACGCATCGCAGCCCTGGCCATCTTATCTTCCGCCCGGTAGCTTGATCCGTATCCGTGGACAAAAATTGTTGGTACGGTTGACTGGCGGTAATGTTTCACGGCCATTACACGGCTTGCACCAAAGCCCAGTGCACCGATTCCGAGCACGGCCACAACTGAGGCGAGGATAACACGTAATTTCATAGGCATCTGTCCTTTCTTTATAGGTTAGCGTTAAAGAATTCCTTGATCTTATCAAATGGAATTTTGTCTACACGATCATATAAATCAATGTGTTCGCGATCATCTACAATATACTTCTCTTTGGGTTCGTTAGCTAAATTATATGCTCGTTCTGAGTAAGCGCGGGAGTGGGCCCGATCACCGTAGATAAAAAGAATTGGGCGAGGGGAGATTTCTCCGATGTAGTCCAGGGCTGAGAATTGGAGCATCGCAAGTGAAGAAGTTGTGGTTTGGCCACCGCGTGAATTAGGGTGGAAACCGCGCGGAACTGCATAGAAGCGGAACCATTCATTTGAAATTTTATCCATCTCAGGAATCTCTTCTACAGATGGATATGGGTGGTCAGGGAAAGCGGGTTTCATTTCGGGTTCCTGATTTGCGTAGTCAACCCAACGTTGCTTTGACAACTGATCCTTCATTTCATCGAGCTGTTCTTTATTTAGGTTGCCCATTCCACGAATATCCGTGATGTCATACATGGAGGTAGTAACAACGGCCTTGATTCTGGTATCAACTGAGGCTGCGGAGAGACCGAAACCACCGGACCCACAGATGCCGATGACACCGATCTTTTCGCGGTCAACAAATTGGACTTGAACGCCCAAGTAGTCAACGGCGGCACTAAATGATTCAGCGTATAAGTCAGGGGAAGAGACTTGGCGTGGGTAGCCTTCAGATTCACCCATATAAGGTTGGTCAAAAGTGAGGACTACGAAACCGCGCTTTGTCAGTTCATTTGCGTAGACCGCTGGACCCTGTTCCTTTACACCACCATACGGAGCACCGACAATAATTGCGGGGTACTTATCACCGCTGAGTTCCTTTGGGTAATAAAGGTCACCGGCAAGCTTTAACCCATAACGATTTTGGAATTGAATATGTTCACGGATGACATTTTGGTCAAGTTGGGTGATGTAATGTACTGACATGATTATTCCTCCTCGATTGTTTTGATGACTTTTGCTGGTACTCCGGCGACTACTGTGTTATCGGGGACGTCCTTTGTTACTACCGCGCCCGCCCCAACAACTGCATTTTCACCAACTGTGACTCCTGGTACAATTGTGGCATTTGCGCCAATCCAGGCATTGCGTTTGATTTTAACTGGCTTGAATTCCAGTCCACGTCGTTTGGCGGGATCGAGTGGGTGGTTTACGGAAATGATATTTGCTTTTGGACCGATTAAAACATTGTCTTCAATTTCAATTCCGCCTAAATCGGTGAACATCACGCCACTATTAATAAAGATGTTTTTACCGAGCTTAATGTTGCGCCCATAATCCGTGAAAAAGGGGATTCGTACTTCAACTGAGGAGTCAATTTTTTGGCCGATAACCTTGCCAAGAATTTCAAGAACTTCATCTT
>JAUMUE010000043.1 GCA_030530845.1 Limosilactobacillus sp. | reverse complement strand
CCTTTTTTCACTAAGGAATACTTAAATCTCAGGTAATAACTTGTCCACTTTCGCGAATCATCATAAAATTAGAGTGTAATTTTGCCAAAAACAGCGGATTTTAGTATAATGAATTGCATTATGCGAAAAATACAAAGAATGGAGCAGTTAGTGTGAATATCGGTCTTTTTACAGATACATATTTTCCTCAGGTGAGCGGTGTGGCGACATCTATCAAGACGCTGCGTGACGAGCTGACTGCCCAGGGACACCACGTCTACATTTTCACGACGACCGATCCCAAGGCCAAGTCCGACGATGAGGTCAACGGGATTTACCGTTTTCCGAGCGTCCCATTTGTTTCCTTTACAGATCGCCGGGTAGCCGTCAGCGGTGCCTTTCGTGCGATCCGTTTAGCTAAGAAATTCAAGCTGGATATCGTGCACAACCAGACTGAATTTGCGCTGGGGATGATCGGTAAGATGGTGGCCAGAGAGCTCAAGATCCCATGTCTCCACACTTACCACACGATGTACCAGGATTACCTCCACTACATCGCTAATGGTCATATTGTAAAACCTAAGAACGTGGCATCATACGCCCGTCTGTACATGCGTCACATGTGCGGTATCGTAGCCCCAAGTGAACGGGTGCTCGACACATTGCGTTCATATAATATCAAGGCACCGATCCGGATTATTCCTACTGGGATCAACTTGCGGGTTTACCAACAACCAGAAGACCTTGCAGTTACCAAGGAGTTACGCGCTAAGTACGGTTATGAATCAGACACGCCGGTGATGCTGTCACTGTCTCGTCTGGCATACGAAAAGAACATCCACGCTCTGATCGATGCCATGCCGGACATTATCGCAGCCCAACCAAAGGCACAATTGCTGATTGTCGGGGATGGTCCTGCTCGTCAAACCCTTGAGCGTCAGGTCCGCCAATTGAATTTGACCGACCACGTTCAATTTGCCGGCGAAATCAACAACGAACAGGTGCACCACTACTACAAGATGGCTAACGTCTTTGTTTCCGCCTCCGATTCCGAATCACAGGGGCTGACATACGACGAAGCCTTAGCATCCGATCTGCCAATCGTTGTGATGCGTAGTGTTTACACTGACGAACTGATTGATGATCCTGCCATCGGGGTTGGTTTCCAAAAGCGTGCCGACCTGGTCAAAGGGGCATTATATTACCTGAATCATCCCGCTACTGAGGAAGACCGTGCCAAGCGTCAAGCCAAGCTGCACGCCATTTCCGCAGAAGTTTTCGCTGAACGAATCGTTGCGTTCTACCGTGACTGCCAAGATCAGTTAGAGCAAGAACGCCACGAAAAAGCACAGCGGAGTCGTCGCCTATTCCGTCGTTTAAGGAGTTAGTATGCTAAAAATTACGATGTTTTCTTCAGCGGACAAGGTTGCTGGACAAGGGGTAGGGAGTGCTTACCTCGAGCTAGTCAATCTGCTGAAGTCTCATTTTCAAAGTGAATTTGACGTAGAGATCAACCACTATCGTAAGAGTGATATTAGCCACTACCATACAATCGACCTGCCATTTTTCTTCTCTACATTCTCTAAGAAGCGGGGAAGAAAGATCGGGTACGTCCATTTTCTGCCCGAGACACTTGAAGGCAGCCTTAAGATCCCACAGCCATTTCGTGGGATTTTTTATCAATACATCATTGCCTTTTACAAGCGGATGGATCACCTGGTCGTCGTCAATCCATCGTTCATCGATGAACTGGTAAATTACGGCATCGACCGCGACAAGATTACCTATATTCCTAATTTTGTCGACTCCAAGCGCTTTTACCCCGTGAGTGACACAGAACGGATGGAGTTACGTGACAAGTTTGAACTGCCACGCGATAAGTTCACAGTTCTCGGCTCCGGTCAGGTTCAAGAACGCAAGGGTGTGCCAGATTTCATTAAGTTGGCGCGGCAAAATCCCGACGTCCAATTCGTCTGGGCTGGTGGATTTTCCTTTGGTCGGCTGACTGACGGTTATGCGGACCTCAAGAAGGTAGTGGACAATCCGCCCGCCAACCTGAAATTTACCGGGATTGTTAGCCGGGATGAGATTGCTGAGTTAAACAACGCTGCGGACGTGTTCCTGCTGCCTTCGTTTAATGAACTCTTCCCAATGTCAGTCCTGGAAGCCTTTAGTTGCGGTACGCCCGTGATGCTCCGTGACCTCGATCTCTACCATTGCATTATCGATGGTGATTACGAACCGGCCGGGAATGTTTCCGAGATGCAGGAGAAGTTGACTTTACTGCGCAACGATCCGGCACGTCTGGCTCACTGGAAAGAACGTGCTCGCGAAGCCTCAAAGCGTTATTCCGAAGACCACCTCGCTAAGGTATGGTTCGACTTTTACCACGCACAGGCGAAGGAGGCGGATCATGAGTAGAAAAAACTGGATTACACTTGTGATTATGCTGCTGATCGGTGGGGGTATCATCGCTTACTCGCTCCGTGACATCAATATGCATGTCCTCGCCCGCGACTTTTTCACCCTCAACTGGTGGTGGATGCTGGTCGCACTGCTCTGTATCTGCATGTACCTCGTCCTCGAAGGTGTTGTAGTCAAGATCTTCATGAACAACCGGCACCGTGATTTCACCTGGAAGAATGCCCTGCGACTGCCACCAATTGAGCAACTCTTCAACGGGATTACGCCATTCTCAACCGGTGGACAACCCGCCCAACTGATCGGCATGCTCCAATGTGGTGTCGATGGGGGACTTGCCAGCTCGGTGCTCTTGATGAAATTCGTCGTCTTCCAAGCGATGATCGTGATCAACTTCATCATCAGCTTAATCATTGGCTTTCATTTCATCGAGGAAAAACTCCACGCGCTGTCGCTTCTGGTGATCCTCGGCTTTACCATTCACTTAGCAGTAATCGTTGGGCTTTTACTCGTGATGTATTGGTACAATTTCACCAAGAAGGCACTCAACCTGGTGATCACACCCTGTGCCTGGTTCATGAAGCCTGAACGGTATGAGAGTATGAAGGAGACACTGAATGAAAAGGTCGACTCTTTCTATAAGGAGAGTCTCCGGATCAAGGACGAATACGCCAAGATGGGGAAGGTCTGCGTAGTTACGCTCATCCAGCTCTTTTTCTACTACGCAATCCCTTACTTCATTATGCTGGCACTCGGCGTTCACGGCATCAATTTCATCATGGTCCTGAGTCTTCACGTCCTGATTTTCATGATCATCTCACTCTTCCCAATTCCCGGTGGAGCAGGTGGGGCAGAATACTCATTTTCCGTCCTCTTCGCCAGCTTCATTGGATCCGGAAGTAAGTTAGTCTTAGCCATGATTCTCTGGAGACTTTTAACCTACTACTTCGGTATGCTAGCCGGAATGGTTGCATTAATGATAAAACCAGATAAAATTAAACATGAATATGAAGGTGAGTAGTGATTTCATTACTCATCTTTTCTTTAAGGAGGACATTATGGAACAATCACAACTTGTTTCGATCATCCGCCGACTCGATGCAATGAAACGCGATCAGTCAGGCAAACGGCAAAAACGGACCTTTGAACAATTTGGGATTCCTGTTTGTGAAGTTATCTATCACGGGAGCGGGGATGACTTTACGCTTGTCCTTTTCCGACCAGCCGAACGATTTCGCTTTGACAACATCGACCTGATTGCTATTGAAATCTTTGAGGCACTTTACGATCTACAACAAACATTTTGATATTTTTTTATAGAAATATATTGACGTATTAATTGCCACTTGGTATAGTATTATTTGCTGTTGCGAAGAGATAAATAAATCCTTTCAAAACAGTTGTTGACAGAGTATTTCTTCTCTGGTATTATGATTAAGTTGCTTGATAAGCAGTTGAAAAAAGTTATGAAATTTCTTCTTGACTCACAATTGCTTAGATGGTAAAATAAAACAGCTGTTTAATACAGCTTGGTAGACCTTTGAAAACTGAACAAAGTTTCGACGAATCAAATGTGTAGGGTCTC
>JAUMUE010000006.1 GCA_030530845.1 Limosilactobacillus sp. | reverse complement strand
AATAAAATAAAGAGGCAGACAAAGTAAATTTGCTTTGCTGCCTCTTATTTATAGATTAATAAATATTTCTATAATTCGTCCTTTTTTCCTTTACGAGTTCCAGCAAGACCCATAAGACCAGCCATAGATATCAATGCTAATCCGAGGATGGATTCAGTTGATTCGTTACCAGTTTGAGGCAACTTCTTAGCTTGCTTGTTGGATGCTTGTTGGCCCATGTTGACATAATTATCTTTTTGGCTAGTGGTTTCTACGGTAGTTTCAGAACCGGTATTGGTGTTTGCACCAGTGTCTGCACCTGTGATATCGCCTTTGTTAGCGCCGGTATCATTACCAGTGCTATCACCAGTATTTTCATTGGTATTTGCATCAGTACCTGTGCCGCTACCAGTATTTCCACCCTTTCCATCAGTGTCGCCACTGTGGTCGGTTGAGGATCCGCCTTGATTTCCGCCTTGGCCACCATTTCCATCGTCGCCTGGAGTAGGTACGACAGTCTTAGCATAGTGGACAGTTTGGTGGAATACCACGGAGATCGTACCAGCCGCAAGAGTGTCGTCTTCGGTGATCTTCACGTCGTATCCATCATCAGTCTTGGTGAGATCGACGCGCATACCGTGTTGGTGATCGCCGTTGAAGAGTTCGCTCTTGTGGTTTGTGATGATTTCTTGCAATTCTGCGGATGATGGGCCTTGGATCGTCTTGTCAGAATCGCTCACAGTGTATCCATCAACTTCTGGTGCGATGAATTCGCCGTAGTCAGAGCCTGCAGGAAGGTCGCCAACAGAGGTAATCGTGTGCGAAGTTTGGTCGTATACAGTATCGATATCGCCATCGCTGATCTTTTCTAACGTGGAGTCCTTCAATGCGGTGCCGTCTGGGCTGACGTAATCAGTGTCACGCGTGAATTCGATGTGGTCGAATGGATTGAAGTGTGCAGTTTCGTGGTAAACCAAGGAAATTGTGCGTGCTGCAACCGCTGGATCCTCACTCACTTGGACATCGTAGTGATCGCCGTCCTTGGTGAGGTCGACCCGCATACCGGACTTGTGGGATGCTGAGAAGAGGTCGCTTTCGTGTTCAGTCAAGATCTTTTGAATTTCAGCTTGGCTAGGACCGTCCAGCTTGGTGTCCCCTTCTGAAACCTTATATCCGTTGATTCCTGACACATTGGTTTCACCGTAGCCAAAGTCAGCTGGTACGTCGGTGAAGCTGGTGATTTGGTGACTGTTGCTGTCGTAGGTTGTGTCAACCTTAGCGGATCTAGAGTTGTAGATCACCTTGTCAGCAGTGACCTTTTCACCGGACTTATTGTCGACGTAGCTGGTTTCACGGCTTTCTTCGACCGTGTAAATTGGGTCGTAGTGAACGACTTGATGCAATACCAGGTTGAACTTGCCGGTATCAAGCTTATCGTTAGCCACGATGTTTGAGTTGACCTTATCACCATCGACAGTTACGTCAATCGTGTATCCGTGATCATTGTCCTTGTTGAAGAGTTGGCTCTTGTATTGGTCAATGATCTCTTGGATTTGAGCAGTAGTTAACCCAGGCAGAGTCGTGTCGCTAGCAGTGTATCCGTCGATCTTCTTAGGTTCTGTCGCATCAATCGTGTCAGAACTTGCCAGGTCGGTCACACCGGTCACTTCATGCGTCGTTGGATCGTAAATTGGGTCCACGTCAGAAGTCGTTACTATCGTGGAGTCGGCCGGTTGAATGTCCTTGCCAGTTGCATTTGATACGTACTTGGTGTTCTTAGAGATTACGACTGATGAGTCTTGGTTGTAGTGCGCAGTTTCGTGGTACGTGATGTTGACCGTATTGGCTGGCAGAGTTGGATCTTCAGTGATCTTGGTTGCCTTATAGCCGTCAGCAGTCTTTTCAATTTCGACCGTGACACCATGTTCGTGACTGTTGAAGATCTTGTCCTGGTTGTCTTTGATCACTGTAGAAATTTCATCGGTCGTGATACCTGGAAGCTTGGAGTCACTCGTGTCAACCGTGTACCCAGGGATCTCTGGAGTTGCGATTTCACCTTCTGAGACGTCTGTTGAGATCTTGCCGAATGACTTGATCGTTTGGGTGCTGCCGTCATAGTCAGTCGTGACGGTTGCGCTCTTCGGACTGTCGGAGCTGGTGGAAGTTTGCACCTTGGCACCACTTTGGTTAGAGACGTAATCAGTGGTCCGATTTACGTTCACAGTGACGATTGGGTTGTAGTGTGCGACTTGGTGAAGGACGATGTTGACCTTGCCAGAATCCAGTTTGTCGTTTTGCTTAATCGTGCTGTTAACCGTTCCGTTGTCGTTGGTGATTATGATGTCAAATCCATGAGCGTTTGAGGCGTTGAACAATTGATCCTTGTTTTGACTCAGAATGCCTTGGATTTGATCCTTAGTTACACCTGGCAATGAATTCGAAGCGTCATTAACCTTGTAGCCTGAAATTTCCTTGGCAGTTTGGCCCGCATAAGCCATGTCATCCCCGACAGTACCGATGCCAGTCAACGCATGAGTGCCTTGGTCGTATGTCGTCGCAATGTCTGAAGTTACGGTCATAGTATCTGGTTCCGCAATTTCTTCCCCAGTCGCATCTGAAACGTACCTCACGTCATGGGTAAAAGTCACATCCGCAGCCGTGCTGTAGTGTGCGTCTTGGTGGTAAACCACATTGATTGTGAATTGTGGTAATGTCGCGTCTTCTGCGTACGTTGCAGTGTATCCATCCCCGCTCTTCGTCACATCGACCCGCATACCGTGTGTGTGACTGCTGTCTAACAGAGCTGACAAATGATCGGACAAGATTTGTTGAATTTGCGCACCAGTTGGACCTGTCAGTGTTTGATCACTTGCGTCCAAATTGAAGCCCTTGACTGATGGAGTTTGGTAATCACTGTATCCCAAGTTAGATGGAACATCCCCGTGACCAGTCAACGCATGCGTATTTTGGTCATAAGTCGTCGTCAACGTACCAGTCCCCAAGTTACTTTCAGTCGTGCTGTCTTGCAACTTGTCCCCTGTCTTGTCAGAGATGTAGTTCGTCTGACGGCTGACGTTGATCGTGTAGTTGGGGTTGTAGTGAACGACGAAATGGTAGACGAAATTAACATCTAAAGGAGGGAGAGAGGAATCGTCTGTAATTGTTTGAGTATACGTATCCCCATCTTTATATATATCAATCCGCTTTCCGACTTTGTTACTTGGTTTAAATACGTTATCCGCTTCGGGAGAACTTATTAAAAGATGATCGATAAAGAAATTTGAGAACTTGCTCATATCTTCAGATGCTGATGGAGAAGATTGGTACTGGTCACCGCTTTGGACAGTATAACCATCAATATCAGAAGCGGCATTTGTAAATGTTAGTGTTTTCTCCCAACTTTTGATATCTGTAAAAATAGACGTGTTTGCATCGTAAGTTACATTAGGTGAATAAATGTCATAAATAATTATTCTTTTTTCTTGGTTAATACCTAACTTTTCTTGATCTTTTTGAATCTCTTGACCGTTTTGATTAGATATTTCCTTTACTGACTTACCATAATAAACGTTGACTAATGGTTCATAATATACGTAATTATGATAAACAACATTTACAGTGCCAGGCGCAACTGAATCATCAGTGGTGATGGATGAATTATAATTTTGTCCCAAATTACCAGTATTTAAAACATCAACTCTATAACCATGAGACGAATCCGCTATTTTTTGACCGTTACTATTCAAAGCATTAATTATCCCATCTACATCCATATAATATCTTTCGGTCAAATTTGGATTATTATAATCAAAATTTCTATCATAGAGTAAATAATTTGGAAGGTCATTATGTGCTACATAAGCGTAATTTTGGAGATTAAAGGTCGTTTGATCTAAGTTACTAAAGAAAGTTGATTTAGTTAAAGGATCATAGTAAGCATCAACTAAAGATGTAAGCATGTTACTTTGTTGATCATCTGGTTTTACTTTAGTCTTTCTATCTAAGGCAGATATAAATTCTACTTCTCTATTTAAAATAATATTAACTTGTGTTTTTTGTAACTTTGACAATTCAAACGTTACAGTGTTCCCATCAAAATATGGTTTTACTATCTCATTAAATGATCCACTCTGTCCACCAGATAAATTAACTGGATTACTTGGATGTTCAAAATCAATAGAATAATCCGCTAATTCAGGGTAATTAGAAAGAATAATTTTTCTAAAATCACTATTATCATTAAGCGAATTAATATGATTCATTGAAAGTCCATACGATTTCAAACTATCAGGATTAATATTAAATGCAGAATCAAGGATTTTATCAATAGTGAGCTGATCTTTGTTGTCTTCCAAGGTAATACCCCGCAAAGAAACATAATGATCTACTCCTTGACTATCAGTGAAATGTGCACGGACGTTAATTGATGCTTGTCCAGTCACTTTAATTGAAGCCGATTGAGACTTGTCTTTATCTGTGGCAACAGTACCAGCTTCAACGTTTTTAGAAGGTAAGCTATCGCCCCAAATCTTATTTGCTACATAGGCTGTCTTTCCAGCATCATCAGCAAAAGTTGGATCACTACCGTCGACTATTACACGGTACAAGTGTTCAGAAGGAATCTTGTCTATCACCACAGCAACAGCGGTAACCTTAGAAAAGTCACTCGGAATTTTATCCGTGAAGTCTTTTTGCAAATCATCTTGCCCAATATCGCTCATCTTCTTAGATTTGTATGCTTCATTCTCTGTATAGTAGACTTTGCAATTTTGGGTAACATCCTTGTCGTCAGTTGCATCATAAACTGTTACTGGAGAAGATTCCTGAAAATCAAATTCTGATACGCCATCTTGTTTATTTGGAATACGAAGAATGGTGGTGACGTTGTTCATATTGTCATCATCAGAATTGTATACAGTAGAACTAAACTTCATTGATCCTGATCCCTTGTCACTAGTTGATCCATTGGGAACAAATGAGGTGTTTTGATCGCCCTGTGCTTCTGTAGTAGTTGTGGTAACAACATCACCAACAATTGTCCAGGTACCTTTGTCTAACTCATAAGTATTAGGATTATTTTCAGCAAAAACTTTTTCAGAAATAAGACCATTATCCCCGTTCAAATGATTTGAAGCTTTGAGCATCTTAGTAGTTGATCCTCCGCCAAACGAGCCATAATACATATTATCGTTATCTTCTGATGTAACCAGTACAGCATAATCGCTTTGTAATGCACTATTATCAAGAACGGGCATATTAATCAAATGCAACTCAAAAGCAGAATTTAAAACTTGATTACGCTTAACATTATTAAAAGCAATTTTAACGACATTTCTATCGTGTATTTTAAGATAACTGATTTTCGCACTGGATATTGCAGCACCACTTAATGGGTTATTTGGATCCAGATATGCATTAGTTGGGAGAACGACATAATAAGCAAAAGTTGAAGATTCATTGCTTAATTCATCCAGCATAAATCTAAGCGTTCCGCCTGTTTGTCCAGGTTGCATATTAGTCTGCTTGCCTTCATAATACGTAATATTCAAGCGAAGATCATAACTAGGGCTATTAACTAAAGCAACTTCCGAAGCCGTCCATACTCCTGATTCATTATGGGCAGGATTTGCATGAAAATCTGAAAAATTAGCTATTATTTTTGTTTGCAAAGAATCATAATTACCTAATTTATCGCCTTTTTTAGGTTGAGTACTGTCAGAACTTTTTATTACACTATTGTCATTGTCACCACGGTATTCAGTGGATAAAACACCATACAAACCTATATTAAATAAATATTTAAATGCATCGACATTACCAATGTGAATGTCAACCTTTTTTATCAGTTTTCCATCTGGCGACTTAAGTAGCTTCCCTCCATCATAGTTCAAAACAAAGTCATCTTTGCTGAGTACTGAAGATTGAGTACCATCAACATATTCAAACTTAAAAGTAGCAGTACTTGCTAAATCAGTTGAGTCATTAAATACAGTAATTCCAGAAATATTCATCCCATCAGGTACAACAACTGTAGCATCAATGTCATTTAGTTCACCTGGAAAAACATTTTGTAATTCAGCATATGATAAGTTATGTGAACCATTCTTCTTAGAATCTTCTAAACTTGTATATTTTTTGGGCGCATCAGGATTTTTAACAATATCGTGGGCATTGGTTCTATCTACATCAGGACCAATGCCTCCTTTTATAAGGGAACCAATTGGTGATTTATCAGGATATTGATTAAAACCTACAACATTAACTGCCAAAGGATTTTTTGAATCGTCATTTGATGTTCCTTGTAAAGTAACATCACCATTACCTGTAACAGTAGTCGTCTTTTCAAATTGTTGATCAATCTTTCCCACAATGTGAAGAATTTCATCAGAAAGTATTTCAAGGCTTTTAAGATCTTCTGGTGAAAGCTGAGGAAAGGTAATTATCGCTTCCCCATTTTCTACCTTCAAACTAACTTTAGCCTGAGAAATCCATTTAGAATTTAATTCATTAGTCTTATCAAGATCAACAACAAAATGATTGGGTAATGGAATTTTTATTGTTGTGCCAGAATTGAACTGCCAAGTAATAGAGGGTACGAATCTCCAATCATAATTAACGTTTGATAAAATAGTCCCATTGGTTTTCAAACCATCTAAAGTGTATACACTTTGATATGGGTCAGTTCCGTGTTGAGCTGGAAAACCGTCATTGTAATAATAAATACTTGAATAGTGTTCAATAATGTATTTAAAGCTGGTGCTAGCAACTTTAACTTGACTTCCATCGGAGCTTTTTTTCAAAACATCGATAACAATATCATAGGTACCATCCTTCAATAATTTCCCTGAAGGATAATAATCAAATGTAGCTAATCCAATAATCTGTCTAAATGAACCGGAACTCTTCATTGAATCTGTGAATTCAAATTCATTTCCATTTCTACTTACTGAGCTAACATCAACTTCATTTACCTTATCGTTACCAGGGGAAATAACAAATGCCGGATAGCCTAGATAACCAGAAAGATCAATTCCATCGGTTTGAACGGGATGAATTTTAATAATAAATTCGTCGCCAGCTACATAATCATTAGTTTGGAAATTTAAACGCACACTTTGGTCAGGGTAAACAGTTTTAGAATCTACAAGTGATCCATCACTATCAACAAAACTAATCTTTGATTGCTTGTCACTAGTGCTAGTTGAGCTAGTGTTGGTATTTGTGCTGTTTTGGTTAGTAGTCGCAGGAGTATTGTTTGCAGAAGTTGCGTTTTTGTCGTTTGAACTACTGTCATTAGAGCTCGACAAAGGACCATAATTCCCGTTTAGGGCATTGGAATTCTGCGATATACTTGTTTCTGCTTCGTTGCTCGTATTAGCGCTAGTATCAGCGTGAACACTCAATGCATCCTGTCCTCCCCAGAAGAATGCAGTACTAAGTAAAACAGAAGCTACTCCGACACTCAGCTTACGTAAGCCAAACCGTTGAAGTTGATTAGCTTCTAGTTTTTTAACTTGATATGCTTTTTTATTTACCTTTTCTATAGACATAATAAAATCTCCCTAATGGTTATAAAATTGCAATTATACAATTTTTATTATATCTTTTCTAGGATGATTTTAAATGTTTCTTCAAATTTCGTTCGTATTTTGTTCGCATCTTAAAGTTTGACGGTTGTCATTTAACAGAAAAAAGGCATAAACCTATACTCTAGCAAGGTTTATGCCTAATTTATTTATTGTTTGCTAACTGCCCCGGTGAGGTAATTGATCATGATATTGCTTTGTACATTTGGAACGAAGACATTAAATGATAAGCTGCCGTCGCTAGACAAAGCTTCGATGTGTGCACCAGATGGAACGAGGTTGTCACCGTCATAGATATCAGTGACACGATAACGAACTTGCTTACCACGATCGAGGGCTTTCCGTACAAGTCCTTCGTAGTAATTCTGACCAGTTGAGTATGAACTCCGCGCTTCGTTAGCCCAGGCAGTCTGGGTAGCGATGTTTGCGGGGTTGGATTCTGAAGCGTCGAACCCGCGGATGTTACCAACCAGCGCATAACCAAGCAAGTGTCCCCGGTCGTAAGCGTGGCTGTATCCCCCACTCAGGTTGTAGGCTTGCAGGAAACCAGCTGGCCGCCAGCTTGTCGCACCATTACCTGTTTCGCTCCGGTTGCGGTATTGCCGACTGGTCTTATTGAGCCAGGCATCCCCTCTCCAGGCGCGACCTTGGCTATCCTTGTAGTTGACCGCGTATGGTGAGCTGGAAATATTGGCGTTGAGCTGTGGCTTATTGTCATTAATGACAAAGGCCCCTGACCCATTCCATTCGATTGATGATGGTAGTTGGTCCTTAACATTATCAGTCAACACCGATTGAGCTAACTGCTGCGAAGGTGGCTGACGCTTAGAGTATGAACGTCTGTAACGTGCCAGAACTGACTGTACGCTGTCATTGTGAAGCAGGAAATTACCCACATTTGACTGCGTGAAGTACAGACCTGAAGCCACCAAGATCACAAGCGCTGCCAGGATGTTGAAGATCTTCTTCTTTAGTCGAAACATAATCAAGACTCCCATTAATAGAATAGGTTTATTTTACTACAAAAGAGAACATATGTTTAGGTGCAAAATAAAAGATCGAGAAGAAATCTTCCCGATCTTTGAAATTTACTTAGCAGCTTCTGGGTTCTTTCTTACTTGGCGCAGGAATGCTAACCAAACGATGACGATGAATGCGACACCGACAGAAACTGAAACACGAGTATCTGGGTTGAAGAACATGAATACCAAGATGACAGCTAAAGCAGCGATACTGAAGTAGTTGTAAGCTGGGTAAATTGGCATCTTGAATGGGTGATCCACAAGATCTTCTGGGTGGTTCTTACGGTAGTTCAGTTCAGCGAGCAAGATCACGAACCAAGGAACCATCCCCGGCAGAACAGATGAACTGTAAACGATAACGAAGATGTTGCTTGCGTTCTTGTTTACCATTGACAAGATGATGTTCATAATGAAACCAACAGCGATCCAGAATGAGATAGTTACAACGGCTACGCTAGGAACAACGCGCTTTGAAAGCTTACCGAAGAAACTTGGGATTTGCTTGTCGACAGAGAGCTTGAACAACATCCGGCTGGCACTGTAGATACCTGAGTTTGCACCAGATAATGCGGCAGTAAGAACAACAAAGTTAATGATACCGGCCGCACCAGTGATACCGATCTTAGTGAACGTTTCAACGAATGGTGATCCAACAGCTTGGAGTTGGTTCCATGGGTAGATAGAAACGATAACGAAGATAGCACCAACGTAGAAGATCAAGATACGCCAGATAACTGACTTAACTGACTTAACGATTGCGTGACGTGGAGAAGCAGCTTCACCAGCAGTAATACCAAGCAATTCGATACCTTGGTAAGAACCTGCGATCACAGACATTGAGAACATGAAGCCCATGAACCCACCTGGGAATAATCCGCCGTGCTTCCAGATGTTTGAAATACCAACTGGGTGCCAGTGGTTACCGAAACCAACGACGATAACAAGCAGACCAATGATGATCATGGCGATGATAGTAACAACCTTGATCATTGCGAACCAGAATTCCAAACGACCGTATGCCTTAGCTGATACCAAGTTGGCCAGCGTAAGCATTACGATTACAACGACACCAGACACCCAGTCCGGTAATTTAGGCCACCAGTAATTTAAATATTGACTCATTGCAATAATATCTGAAATCCCAACAATAATGAATTGGAATACGTTACTCCATTTTGTCAGGTAACCGGCGAATGGGTGAATATATTTGTCACCATAATCTGCAAAGGATCCGGTACCAGGGTTCAGGTAAACCATTTCCCCTAAGGCACGCATAACCCCATAAAGCACAAAACCAACAAATGCGTAGGCCAGAATAACGGATGGCCCAGTCCACTTAATAGTTGAAGTAGCCCCCATGAAAAGACCACTACCGATAGTACCACCAATCGCGATCATTTCCATTTGACCCGGAGTCATCGTCCGTTTCAACTTAACTTTCTCTTCCATTCCCATATGTAAAACCTCACTTTCTCAAACAAAAAAGCTATCCAAAAACTCCATAACCACTATATCCTAGCTTGAGTAGATGTGGCTGAGCTTTTGAATAGCTGTTGTTTCAGTATTCAGTGGAATGTCAAATAATCCCCAACCACATTTAAGGTGTTGTGGTTGTGGTGGAGGTGCTCTTTACTTGTACAACAATGTTATTAGATTGCATAATGTAAGTCCTCCTTATTTGGTATGTGATTAGAATACTATGAGAATCTTAGAAATGCAAGGATTAATTTTGATCTTTTTTATATACACGCTTTCCATAAAAGGCTGAAAGTGTTGCCATTACTGCACCGACAAGCGTCATAAATAAATTGGTTTTGTTACTTGTTTGTGGCAGTTTTTCATTTTTCTCACTTTTGGCATCATCATCGAGGTGTTGAAGTGGCTCTTGGAGTTCACGAAGCTTCTCTGATAATGAGTCGTCGTCGGAGTCAGATTGGGAGGCATCCCCGGCAACGTTTAGCTTCGTGCCTTGCTTTTGAGTATCGGCAATAGAACCGTCCTTCTTGTCGTCATCTATCTGCGTGCGGTCGTCCTTGTTAACTAGATCTTCAGTTGAAGTGTACTCGTCTTCGGTATCCTTAGATAATTCGTCAGTTTGTGTAGTGTCATCCTTGGTGTCTACTTCTTCGATTGCGGTAGATTCGTCCTTCTTGTCTTCCCCTGCTTCAGGTTCGGTTTGAGTATCTACATCCATTACCTCGGTTTCGGCAGTACAAGTTGACTTGTCATCGGTAGCCTTGGGTTCTTCTTCTGTTTGAACTTCATCGTCTTTGGATTCATTGTCTTCTGTACCAGTAGTTTCATCCTTGGTGTCTACTTCTTCGGTAGCAGTAGATTCGTCCTTCTTGTCTTCCCCTGCTTCAGGTTCACTTTGAGTATCTTCGTCCTTAGTTTCTGGTTCTTCAGTTGAAGTGGACTCGTCTTCGGTATCCTTAGATGGTTCGTCGGTCTGGGCTTCTTCGTCCTTGGTATCTACTTCTTCAGTTGCAGTTGATTCATCCTTCTTATCTTCCCCGGATGTCGGATCAGTTTGGATATCTTCATCCTTTACTTCAGTTTCGTCAGTACCAGTTGACTTATCTTCTGTATCCTGGGGTTCTTCTTCGGTTTGGGCTTCATCATCCTTGGATTCCTTTTCTTCTGTACCTGTAGTTTCATCCTTAGTAGCCGCATCATTATCACCAACTGATTCATCCTTAGTGTCCGATTCATCAGTACTGGTTGATTCTTCCTTGCCCTCATCCTTCTTATCTTCTGAAGCGGACTTGTCGTCATCTTTCTTTGTTTCATTTTCGTCAGCTGCGGTTTGATCCTTGCTGTCTTCGGGAGACGTAATATCTTCTTGCTTATCACCAGAAGTAGTTTGGCCGTCCCCGGCAGTTGGCGTATCGATTACAGGAGTATCGATCACTGGAGTTTCTTCTGGCTGGGTGCTGTCAGTTTGGATTGGTTGGCAAAGTAAACGCACAAGGCCACCAATCGAATAGAAATAAATTGGGAATCGTTTTGGCAGATTCTTATTTACATACTCGTAGCCCTCTGGAGCTGGAGGAAGTTCAACAATGCCATCAATCCTATCGACTTGTGCACTTGCAAATTGACCTCCTTGCCCCATAACATACTTTTTTCCCGTTACGTCGATGAAATTAATTTCAGCAGTTGATTTATGGACAAAGTCACCGGCTTGAGCAAGCTTCTTATATGTTACGGTAATCTCATTTGGTTCTGTCTTGTCATCTACTACTTTCGGTTCAATATAGACGTAGTTAGCCTTATACCCCTCAATCATTGGTGGGAAGACTTCGAGCCAGTAGTTAGAGAGGTCGCCCTTGTGCTTGGGTTTCCGGTTTGCCACCTGGGTCACCACGGTCTTTTCGTTGGTGATGGGGTTGACGATGGTGATTGTCCGCGTGACAGTGTCAGTTTGCCGCGCTTGGCTTTGTGATACGTCACTTGGTTGGGCGTTGTCAGCTAATACGGCCGTGCCGACAGACATCAGGGCGATGGTCGTGGCAGCAGTCAGGGTTAATTTTAATGGTGTGAATTTCATTTTGATTCTCCTTACAAATTGGGTTCACTTAATAAATACGGTGGAGAATCAAGTTCGCACGAAAAATTTTCCAAATAAAAACGAGCCCCGCAAAAACAGGACTCGTATGAAATTAGATTGAGTGGATAACCTTTTCAATATCGTCAACGATTTGTGATGGCGTCAGGTGATACCATTCGTAGAGAACATCCAATGGAACATTGTCTGCGAATTCACGTGGCGCACCGAAATTGAGGACCTTCATTGAAGTTGGGCCGTAGTAACGGTCGATGGTTTCACCAAAGCCACCACTGAGACTGGCATCTTCCAGGGTCACAACGACATCATGGTTTTCAGCTAAGTGGTGCAAGACATCGGCGTCGATTCCGGTCAGAGACTTAGGATTGATCAGCGTAGCGTCGATGTTGAGCTTCTTCTTGAGTTCGGTGCAGACTTCTTGACCGAGCTTCCAGAAGTCACCTACAGCCATGATAGCAACTTCACTACCTTGGTGAGCGATGTTGTACTTGATGTTGCTGTAATCGTCTTGGGTTGCTTCACCGTGCAGAAGTGGCTTTTCAGGTTCACGAATTACAACTGGTTGGTCAGTCTGCTTAATTGCCCACCGAAGCATTGAGATCATTTCTTCGACGTTGGTTGGTGCCAAGTATTCAATATTTGGCAGAGAACTGATCATTGAGATATCAAATGAACCTTGGTGAGTTGCGGAGCCAGAACTGATGGTACCGTTGCGGACGATCATTACGACTGGTGCATCGTTCAAGGCCATGTCGTGGATCAATTGGTCGTATGCACGTTGCAAGAATGTGGAGTTTTGGAAGACCACTGGACGCGCACCGGCAGAAGCCATGGCAACAGCAGATGAAATACATTCTTGTTCTGCGATACCAGTGTCGAAGTAGCGTTCTGGGTGTTTTTCTTGGAACTTCTTCAGGTTGAAGACACCAGGAATAGCGGCGTTCATTGCAACAACTGGAACACCAGCTTCGATTTGACGGTCCAATTCTTCTAAGACCGCATCACTGTAGGTTTCTTCATCAGGGTGTTCATTCTTGTCCTTGCCAGTCTTGAGGTCGAATGGAGAACGCCAGTGGTACTGCATTTCGTTTTCTTCGGCTGGAGCGTATCCATTACCCTTTTCAGTGTGGATGTGAAGGACGATTGGGTGGTCGATGTCCTTAACTTCCTTGAAGACGTTGATCATGTTTTGGAGGTCATTACCGTTTTCGACGTAGCGGTAGTCGAGGCCCATGAACTTGAAGATATTGTTTTCGGACGTACCTTGGGTGTCACGTAATTCCTTCAAGCCCTTGTAGAGACCACCCTTGTTTTCGTCAATGGACATTTCGTTGTCGTTGACGATGATGATCAGGTTGGACTTAAGCATTGCGGCGTTGTTAAGACCTTCGAATGCGATACCACCGCTTAAAGATCCATCCCCGATCACAGCGACAATATTGTCCTTAGAGTCTGGGCATACCAAGTCACGCGCATGTGCTAAACCGACAGCCAAGGCGATTGATGTGGATGTGTGACCAATTTCAAAGAAGTCGTGGTTGCTTTCAGCTGGTGAGCTGTAACCAGTGACGTCATCGTAATGGTCGGGATCAAGGAACCCCAGCTTGCGTCCCGTCAGCATCTTGTGTGGGTAGCTTTGGTGTGAAACGTCCCAGACAATCTTGTCATGTGGTGAATTGAAGACATAGTGGTATGCAACGGTTAATTCGAGCACACCTAAATTTGGACCCACGTGACCACCAATCTTGGAGACACGTTCCAAGACCAGCGTGCGGATTTCATTAGCTAATTGCTTTAATTCGTCCAAAGACATCTCTTTAATATCTTGTGGTTCGTTCACTTTATTGAGCAGATAATCTGGATGCAGATTCATCTAAGCCACTCCCTTTTTTCTATCAATATGGCTTTATTTTACCACTAAATGTACTGTCACGCTAAGGATAAGGGTAAAATTGACGTTGCGACTACTTTTCGCTAGGATTGGTAGTATCAAGTTTTGAGAGGAAAATTGACATGGCTGATTTTGAAAACGCGGCGATTGAGAAGCTGTCACCATTAAAGGATCTGACTGATGAGCAAGAGCGCCTGGTTGATGATATCCTGGGATTTTGCGCCGACCACATCCAGGATGATTATCCAGCGACATATACGATTTTTGGGGATGCGGGTACTGGCAAGAGCGTGGTCCTGTCACAGTTGTTTGATCGGTTGCAAAAATCATCACGGGGCGATCAGACTTCTCCGTTTTACGGCACGGAAAATTATTTTATCGTGAATCACCCAGAAATTTTGAAGGTCTACCGCGAAATTGCCGGAACGCGGAAAGAACTGTTTAAGAAAGACTTTGCACGTCCGACCTCGTTAATTAATCAGCTTGACAAACAAGGCAAGACCTTCGATATCGCTGTAATTGACGAAGCGCACCTCCTATTGTCCAAGGCTGATCACTATAATAATTTTTACCACGACAACCAACTCGAGGAGATCATCAAGCGATCCAAGGTCGTCGTGATCGTCTTTGATGAATTCCAGGTACTGCGCTTCAAGAGCCTTTGGACGCCGGAACGCCTGCAGAAGATCACGCACAAGCACCCCTACAAGGAATACCATCTCCAGCACATGTTCCGGATGAACGCTAGTGATGACCTGGTCGCTTGGTTCAACCACTTCACCAGCAAGTACGAACTGACTGATCTTCCGGAAAATGCGCGTGATGGCTACGACTTCCGGATTTACGATGACGCAGAAGAGATGCGTAAGGCGATTGTGGCGCGGAATAAGGAAGTCGGCCTGTCACGAATTCTGTCGACGTCTGGATACCCTTCGACACTCGATGGCGGGAAGCACTATATCTGTGAAGGCCGCTTCAAGATGCCATGGGACCAGTACAACTACACCGTGACGCCATGGGCTGAGCTGCCACAGACGATTGACGAGGTCGGATCAATCTACACTTGCCAAGGGTTTGACCTCAACTACACCGGAATAATCATCGGACCCCCTATCAGCCAGATTCCTGGTACCAACAAGCTCCAGATCAACATGGACAAGTATACTGATACCGAAGCATTCAAGAAGCGCCTTGACCTGACTGAACCGGCGGAAATTCAAGCGATGAAGGAACGGCTGATCATGAATTCACTCAACGTCCTCTTCAAGCGCGGAGTTTACGGGACTTACATTTACGCTCACGATCCGCTGCTCCGTGAAAGCCTCGTCAAATTATTTAATCAAGCGAAATTACACTACTAAAAAAAGACCTGGGATGATTCCCGGGTCTTTCGTGTTTACAGGTCGATATCGAGCATGATTGGTGTGTGATCGCGGCGTGCACCGGAGTCAATCATGGTAGAATCCTGGATCTTGTCAGCGATGCGGTCACTGACGAGCCAGTAGTCAATTCTCCATCCAGAGTTGTTTTGCTTGGACGTGATCACTCGTTGTGCCCACCATGAGTAAGCCCCCTTTTCTTCTGGGTGAAGGTGGCGGAAGCTGTCGGTGAATCCAGCGTCGAGCAGCTTGGTGAAGTGTTCACGTTCTTCGTCAGTGAATCCAGCTGAGTGGTGGTTGCTTGCGGGGTGTGCGAGGTCGATTTCTTCGTGAGCCACGTTGAAGTCGCCGCTGGCAATCACAGGCTTGTCCTTGTCCAATTCTTGGAGGTAGTTGCGGTAGCTGTCATCCCACAATTGACGTTCATCCAAGCGCTTGAGGCCGTTACCAGAGTTTGGCGTATAGACCTCAGTCAGGTAGAAGTCAGGGAATTCTAGCGTGATAATCCGTCCTTCAGCATCCATTGGCTCTGGTGCACCGATTTCAGGGTATGACACGACTGGTTCGTACTTTTCGAGGTAAAGGTACATGGTTCCCGCATACCCCTTGCGCGCAGGTTCGACTGAGCTCCGCCATGCGACCTTGTATCCAGGGAAGAGTTCGCTTAAGGCGTCTTGGTGCTTCTTGGTTGGGCCAGTCTTGGAGAGCTTAGTTTCTTGAATTGCCACGACATCGGGATTGAGTGATTGAATCTTCTTCAATACTTCCCGCGTTTCTCCAGCACGTTCAGAGGTCCCAGTCAAAGCAGCGTTGATCGAGTCGATATTCCATGAAATGAATCGCATTATTTATCATCCTTTTCCAAATCTGTTGTATGTAATTATACATTTTTTTAGAAAAAGAAGATACTTTAAGCTTTCTCGTTATGAATTTAGCGCACGACGCCAACGATGATCCAGTGACCATTCAATTAACTTCAGTACACTTGCACCAATTAAGGTCAGCACGATTGTCAAAATGATTCCCCATAATATTGGAATCACACTTTGGGTCTGCAGTCCTTCAAACAGTAATTCACCTAGCCCACCAGCGTTAATCGTCGTCGCAATCGTGGCAATACTGATGGATGAAGCGAGCGCAATCTGAATCCCACTAAAAATCGCTGGTACCGCCACAGGTAATTGGACTTGAAAGAATGTTTGTTCATCAGTCATCCCCATCCCCTTAGCCACGTCGATCATGACCGGGTCAACTTCTCTGATACCGGTGATGAAATTTCGCAGCAGGATATATTCGCAATAGATTGTCAGGACCACAATTGCAGTGTTCATGCCGAGTCCGAAGACAGGAAGCAGGAGGGCAAAGAGTGCAAAGCTAGGTACCGAATACAGGAGTGAAAAAACATAGATAAGTGTATTCATCCAGTTGCGTCGATTTAAGCAAATCAAGATTACTAAAATTGCGATAATCAGTGCGAGAAACAACGAGATAAAAACCATTTCAGCATGTTGGATTAACTCAGTGAAGATCACTGGGTAATTATCTTGCCAATACTTAATCATCTTTCATCCCCCACAATTCGCTGTTTTGTTGAACGGTACCGAGTAAGTCTGCGACAAATTTAGAAGCTGGATTTTTAACCAAATTTTCTGGAGTATCGAATTGCTCAATTTGACCGTCTTTCATGACCATCACACGGTGACCTAAAAAGAGCGCTTCGTTAATATCATGAGTCACAAAGAGGAAGGTCTTGTTCCCAAGTGATTCGTGGATTCGTTTGATTTCTCGTTGTAGATCAACGCGAATCAATGCATCTAATGCGCCAAACGGTTCGTCAAACAACACGAATGGCGGATTAACAGCCAATGCGCGGGCGACACCCACCCGTTGTTGTTGACCACCTGATAACTGTGATGGATAGCGGTCAGCAATTTTTTCTGGATCAAGTTGAACTAAATTCAGCAGTTCGTTAACTCGCTTCTCAATCCTTGCTTGGTCCCACTTCAACATTTTTGGGACAACCGCGATGTTTTCAGCAACCGTCATGTGTGAAAACAGGCCGACTTGTTGAACAACGTATCCGATGTGACGGCGTAATTCAACGATGTCCTGTTCTGCCAGCTTTTGGCCTCCAACGATTACCTCTCCTTCATCTGCTTTAATAAGGCCATTGACCATCCGAAGAGTCGTAGTCTTTCCTGAACCGGATGAACCTAGAATGGTGATCAATTCCCCTTGCTTGATTGAGAAATTCAAATCAGGAATAACCGTTCGATCGCCGTACTTCTTTTTTACGTTCTTAAACTCAATAATTGTTTCGCTCATTTTTTAAAAGCCCCCTTTTGACTAGATCTAAAGTAATCATTGAAATTAACGATAAGATTGCGATGCTAACACCACCAACGATTACATAGGTCATGTTATATAAACCTAAACCAGTGAAGATCAAGGTGCCTAATCCACCAGCTCCAATGTAAGCAGCCAATGAGGCACTCGCAATGATTTCAACCAGCGCTAACTGAATTCCGTTGACGATATACGGCATTGCCATTGGAATTTCAACTTGCCATCTTAACTGGCGAGAATTCATACCAAGCGCAATTCCTACTTCTTTATAAATTGGGCTCACTTCACTAAAACCGAGGATCGAGTTAATCAATAATGGTGGTATAGCTAGAATCACTAACACGATCACAGCAGGCAAATACCCAGTACCAATAAAAGGAATCATCAAAAACAGTAACGCGAGGATTGGTATGATGCGTAAGACTTGGGAAAAACCAGAAAAAACGGCTGCGATTGCTTTGAATTTGGAACCAAAGTATCCCAGTGGTAATGCAATCACCATCGCAATAATTAATGAAACAAGACTGATTTCAATGTGTTGGAGGACCAGCTTCCAGTATTGACTACCGTCTGTTTGAAAATAATGAATAATTGAATTCAAGATTATTCCTCCTATTCCATATTGGTCTTGTACCAGTTGTATGCCACCATCCGGTAATTCTTCTTTTCGACGTCGACTTGCTTGTTTAATTTCATCAGTTCCTTAGTTGTGAGCTTTTTATCAACTTGATTTAAAGCCGTTGCAATCTTAGGGTGAGATCTTAACGCCTTGGCATTCACCAAAGGAACCAAGTTGTATGGTGGCCAAAGTTTTTTTTCATCATCTAAAACCTTGTATTTTCCAGTTGCTAACTGTCCATCCGTTGAATAAACCGGAGCTGCGTCCCCTTTATTCTCAGACAAAATCAGGTACTTCAGACTGTCATCAAAGATTTCATCAGATTTGAAATTGAATTTACCATACTTCTTGTTCAACCCAGATAGTCCATCTTGGCGCTTATCAAACTCACCTTGCGAAACGAAACGAATATGGGTTGCGTTTTTTTGCAAATCACTCAGATTATTCAAATGATACTTCTTTGCAATTTCGCTCCGAACAGCGATTGCCTGACTATTAATCCCAGGTGCATATTGAAGAGTTGCTAACCCTTCTTTTTTCACGCCGTTGCTTGCTAATCGTGCCATTTGTTTTGAATCAAGACCGCTCCCGCTCTTTTTCAAATAAGTTTCCACGATCGTCCCCGTATATTCAGGGTAGAGATCAATCTGACCCGTTTTGAGAACATTATAGACAACCGAATTTGCAATATTTGTCTTGCGGATCACTTTATATCCCTGGTGCTCTAATGCTAAGGCATAGATCTCACTTACGGTTCTACTTTCAGAAAAGCTTTTTGATCCGATCACGATTGTTTTATCATTCGAATTAGAATGGTGCGCAAAAACAATTCCGAAACAGATTAATGTTGTAACTAATATAATTACATATATCATTTTCTTAAAGATAACAATCACCATCCAATTTAAATTAGCATTCTTTCTCTACTCAGTGCATTAAGTTTTATTCGATAATAATACCTCACTTACTTATTGTCAACAAACAATTAATATTTTTCGTCTTTTTGTTGACTAGATGTAACTTTTATGGTTACATATTAACTGTAGAAAGGAGTGTTCTCTGATGAGAAAGTCTACAAAATTTAGTGACAGCATTCATATTCTTGCTTTCCTAAATATATATAATGGGAAGATTGATTTGACGAGTGATAATATTGCCTCCAGCGTTCAATCTTCTCCTGTAGTTGTTCGTCGCCTCATGGGTTCTTTGAGAAATGCCGGTTTAATAAATACAACTCACGGTTCTGCTAATCCGGTATTAGCTCGTCCTGCCGATCAAATCAATTTATATGATATTTACTTAGCTGTTGAAGGCCCCGATCAAGCTTTATTCGATGTTGACTATGAGACTGCTCCAGAATGTATCGTGGGTGGAAACATTCAATCAACCCTGGAAACAATCTATAACCAAGCTCAAATTGCTACTGAAGCAAAACTAAGGGCTAACACTTTGCAAGATGTGATTGATACTATCCTTGTTAAGCAATCTCAAAAAGAAGCACAGTCAAAATAGAAAGGATGTTAATCATGAATTACTTTATTACAGGTGCTACTGGTAACTTAGGTCGCAAAGTTGTCGCTAATCTCAACAAGTTCGTCGCAAAAGGAAATATTCGTTTAGGTGCACACACACCATCTAAAGCAACTGACTTTACTAATGCTGGTTTTGAAGTTGCAAAAATTGATTATTCTGACGTGAATACACTAGTTGATGCTTTTAAAGGAATTGACCTTGTAATCTATATTCCAAGTTTGAGCTACAGTGTTTTGGACCGAATCACTGAATTCGAACACGTACTAGAAGCAATGGACAAGTCGAATGTAAAAGACATTGTCGCGGTAAGTTTCTTCGCTGATCAAGCTAATAATCCATTCCAAATGTCGAGTTTCTACGCATACCTCCCTGCCCGTCTTGCAAGTAGCAAATTTGGGTATGCGGTAGTTAAAAACAGTTTGTATGCCGATCCTCTGGTACCTTACTTGCCAGAATTGATCGAACGAAAGAACGTCATTTACCCAATTGGTGACGAAGCAATGACATTCATTAGTCGTGAAAACAGCGCTGAAGCAATCGCCAACGTAGCTGTAAAGGAATACCTGCGTGATAAGGGCCAAAACTACTTACTCTCAATGAAGCAAAATTATAATATGGTGGAATTATCCAACATCATGTCCGAAGTTACAGGCGAAGAAATTGGCTATTCTCCAGTAACATTGAAGGAATTTGCTGATATTTACCGTCCAGATGGTGATGGTGATGAACTCGCCTCCATGTACAAGGCCGCCTCAATTGGTTTGCTAAACGATGTATCTAATGATTTCCAACACATTACAGGTCATGAACCACAAACAATGAAGGAATTCTTGGAGGAAAACTACCAAAAGTAATCTCAATTTGATTTGCCCCTTTTTTCAGTTACCGCTATAATATTTGTCAGAAAAGAGGAATGCAAAATGAAAATGAGACGACTCGACCACATCGTATTGACGGTCTCAGACATGGATGCATCTAAGCGCTTCTACCATGAAGTCTTTGACATGCCAGTCATCGAAGACCAGTCAGATGAACACGTGGTCACCATGCGCTGCGGTCACCAACTGATTCGCTTGCAAAAAGCCGACCGCCCTACTGCCTTGAAGGCTGCTCAATCCATCCCCGGCACCGCTGACTTTTGTATGATCGCCGGCGACAAGATGGACGACATCGTACACCACCTCAAGAGTTACTTTGTCGATATCGTGGAAGGCCCGGTTACGAAGATGGGTGCTGAAGGTGAAATGACCTCTGTGTACATCACCGATCCCGACAAGAACTTGCTGGAAATCGCAGTATACCAAAATAAATAACGGATGTAGCTTCGTTGCTACATCCGTTTTTTTAGTAGAATACAATTTCTGCGATCACTACCCAAATAATCAATAAGAGTACCGACATATAGAGGTGGTCACGGATCACACCAAGGTAATCGCGGACCGTCGCCAGTGGCAAATGATGAAATGGCGTCGGAGCAGATGCAAAATGGAAGTTGGCCCCGAGCCGGTATGCGTAATTACGTGCCCGCAAGATGTGGAATGAGCTGGTCACGATGACGATCTCAGGTGCATCATCCCCGTCCCACTTATCCGCCACAATCGCAATCGTATTACGGATATTCTCCCAGGTATTCTTGGCCTGGCCTTCTTCGATGATTTGCCCTTCTGGAACTCCGTGAGCGACCAGGTAGTCCTTCATCGCAGCTGCCTCGGTAATTTGGTCACCGCGTACCATTCCACCGCTAACGATGATCTGTGATGTCTGGTGTCGCCGCCAGATCTTCATTGCGTGATTCAAACGGTAAGCCAAAATCGGTGTCACTTGTCCGTCATGGAGTGCCGCACCGAGTACCAGGATATAGTCCGGCGTGATTTTTGGCTGGAAAATCCGGAAAGCGATCATAATCAACATGAAGACGATCAAACCGGCCGTCGAAATAATATCGGTCACCGTCGCAAATAACCACAAATGTGCAGTCACCGTCCACATCGTCGTCTTGCTAACGTAGAACAGGACTGGCAAGGCGAAGCAGATATTGGAGACCATCAGCAAGAGGCAGAAGAGGTTAAACCAGATCGCTGAACCTTTGCACTTGATTTGCCGATATAGGACAAGCCAGATCGTCAATGCCCAGATAGCGGCGGTAAGAATCATCGCATGCCAAGCTAACATAGTAACACCCTCTTTATCACTTTTTATCAATTCTCGTAAGTATTAGTTATAATTTTAACGCATTTTTAATTAAAATAGTTGGTCAGTTCAAAAGTTAACTGATAAAATGTAAATATACTACAAATGAAAGACTAGGTGAAATACAAAATATGGGTGCTTTATGGTCATCATATTGGTTTCAATTAATCGTTATTGTTTTAATTCTGTTGCTGGCGGCACTGTTCACGCTTCTGGAATACTCTGTTGTTAAGGTTCGTCCAAGTGAATTAGCCGAATTGCGTCAGACTGGTAAGGTCAAGCGCGCAATTCACATGGTTAACAACCTGAACGAATACCTCTCAACCGCTCAAGTTGGGGTCACGATGACTTCTCTGATCTTAGGGTGGATTGGTGACGCCTTTATCACTGACTTGCTCTTGAAGGTCAACATCATTCCAAAAGACGTGCTTACTCCACTGGCACCAGTGATTGGTGTTTTGATCTTCACGTTCTTCCACGCGGTCTTCACCGACTTGGTACCAAAGAACATGGCGATCGATAAGCCAGTGTCAATTCTGTTGGCAATCGTCCACCCCATCCAATTCTTCCACACCGTCTTCTACCCATTCGTTTGGCTGTTTGCGGTGACTGCGGGTTGGATCACAAAGCTGCTTGGATATAACGTCCAACCAGAAGAAGATACCTACTCACAAAAGGAAATCATGACCCTGTCACAACAATCACAAGAAGCTGGTGAAATGGACAAGGAAGACGTCTTGTTCATGCGCCGGGCATTTGAAATGAATGACAAGGTTGCAGAAGACATCATGATTGACCGGACTCAATTGTCAGTTATCGACATTACTGAATCAATCGAAGACGCTGCTAAGCTTTACTTTGAAAAGAAGTTTACCCGTTTCCCTGTTGTTGCTAACAACGATAAGGACCACATCCTCGGTTACATCTTCGCTTACGATATCATGCGTCAAAACCAAATTAATCCGCAACAATCCATCCGGACCATCATGCGGCGGATTCCAATCGTTTACGAGAATGAACAAATCACTGACATTCTCAAGACGATGGTGAAGAAGCAAGTGCCAATCGTTGTCGTACAAGACGAATACGGTGGTACTTCTGGTATCGTTACTGATAAGGATATCTACGAAGAATTATTCGGTACTGTGGGTGAAGAAATTGACCACGCTACCTCAGATATGATCGAAAAGAAAGACCCTGATAGCAAGGGTAACCCTACTTACGAAGTTTCCGGTAAGATGCCGCTCGATGACTTCGAACGCTACTTCGAAACTGAAATCGACCAATTCGAAAACTCCGAAGTTACTACCTTGACCGGTTTCTTCCTCGAACGTCAATACGACTTGAAGGTTGGTACACCAATCAAGGTTGAAAACTTCTCCTTCATTCCGCTCGACTTACAAAACGCCTACGTCAACAAGTTCAAGGTTATCTGCCTGAAGCCTGCTGAAAAGGCCACTGATGACAGCGAAGAAGAAGCAAAAGAAGACAAATAACAAATAAGGGATATGAGTTCTAATTGAACTCATATCCCTTTTATTTATAGTTCACTTTTTCAACTTCACCGGAGCGGATGACGTGACGATGGTGTTCACCGTCTTCAACCACTAGTGCACCGGCCTTGGTGATGTCAACGGCCGTACCTTCGATCATCTCTTGACCCGTGCGGACGGAAACAAACCGCCCTAACAAGAAGCACCGGCGCCGGTACTCGTCCAGGTATGATCCACCCTCATAGTTTTCCACCATCTCGAGTAGTGCGACCAGGAGCTCTGCTGCCAGTTGGTTACGGTCGACCCGTGAATCCGCAGAAAGAGCCCCCGCCTTACCCTTAATTTCATCAGGGAAAACCTGGGTGGTCAGGTTAATACCGATACCCATAATCAGGTTCGCCTTGTCATTACCGAGCTGGTAGACGGCCTCAGTGAGAATACCGGCGATCTTGGCCCGGTCCTTGTAGACGTCATTAACCCACTTGACCGTAAGCTCACTGTCTGGGAAGAAGCGCTCGAGGACCTGGCAGAGCACCACGGCAGTCGCAGTCGTCATCAGGCCACTCTTACGAAACTGCATCATTGACTGTGCTGGCAGGAGAATACTCATGTAGAGTCCGGTCTGCTTAGGCGAGTAATAATGGCGACCGTGCTGACCATATCCTGCTGTCTGACGATCTGCGAAAAAGGCAACTGGCCCACCATCACTATGGTGAGCCAGATATTCCTTCGCTAAGTGCTGGGTCGAGCTGGTTTCTTCCACCGTCTCCACCTGCACCGCAGACCGCCCGGCAATGAATTGTTCAATTGTCGAAGCGTCAAATTTATTCATGATTAGATTAAGTGAACACCCTTGTCAACGTAGATCGTATCCCCAACAACACCAGTAGAAAGTGTACTCATCAGGAATGCGCAAGTGCCTCCAACTTCTTCAAGGGTAACACTTTCATGGTCGACAGTACGGTCTTCTGATTCCTTCAAGAGGTCAGCGTGACCACCGATACCAGTAACGGCCAAGGTCTTCATTGCACCGGCTGAGATGGCATTAACACGAACACCGAATTGACCCATGTCACGAGCCAAGTAGCGGACGTTTGCTTCCAAGGCAGCCTTTGCGACACCCATGACGTTGTAGCTTGGCACAGCACGTTCAGAACCGAAGTAAGTCAGAGTAACGATACTTGCGGGACTGTTGAGCAAGTCAAGCTTGTGAGCGCTCTTAGCCACGGCGAGCAGAGAGTAAGCGGACACGTCTTGGGCGAGTGCGTAACCATCACGCGTACTGTTAAGGATTGAACCTTCCAATTCTTCCTTACGTGCGTAGGCGATGGCGTGAACGATACCGTCAACCTTACCGAACTTTTCCTTGATTTCATTGAATGCGTTGTCGATGCTTTCGTCGGTTGCAACGTCACATTCGATCAAGCGACTGTCATCGTTGACCAGACGACTAACGCTCTTCTTCATCCGTTCGTTTTGGTAGGTATAGATAATTTCTGCACCTTGCTTGGTCATTTCTTGGGCACAACCCCAGGCGATAGAACGCTTGTTGGCTACACCCATCACAATAATCTTTTTATTATCTAAGATTCCCATCTTATTTTGTCTCCTCTAATTAAAATTTCCGATATCGATTTTGACGCTCTTGGACCAGCGTGTCAACTGTCTTTTGCTTCAGCTGAGCTAATTCTTCCGTGAGCACTTCCGCGATGTTCTTGCAGATTTGCTCGTGATCGTCAGGTTCGTCGATGATCCCTTCGATGATTTGCTTCTTCAGCAGGTCCTGAGGCGTGATTTGCATAATTTCAGCTGCTTCATCAGCCCGGGCACTATCCTTCCACAGGATCGATGCAAAACCTTCTGGCGAAAGAATTGAGTACGTGCTGTCTTCTAGCATGTACACCGCATCACCACAGGCCAAGGCAAGAGCACCCCCACTACCACCTTCACCGAAAATCACAGTAATAATTGGCGTCTTGAGTTGGCTGATCTTAACCAGATTATCCGCAATCGCATAACCCTGCCCGTTTTCTTCAGCTGACTGACCCGGATATGCACCAGGTGTGTTGACGAAGAACAATACGGGGCGATTAAACTTAGCAGCCTGTTGCGCTAACCGGAGCGCCTTGCGGTAACCACCAGGGGTTGGGCATCCAAAATGGGTTTCCACTCGTTCTTCAATCGTTGTACCGCGGTTCGTTGCAACAACTGTTACTGGCTGACCGTTGAGCGTGGCCAATCCACCGACAATCGCAGCGTCATCAGTACCAGCGTGATCACCGTGAAGTTCGATAAAATCTGGGAATAAATGCGTAATAAGTTCTGAAGTGGTGATTTTTTCGTCACTCCGAGCTGCAGCAACAATTTCAGCAGCGCTTTTACTAGCCATTTTGGGCACCTCCCATCTTCAGCAAGCGGTAGATCATATCCTTTTCGTCTTCACGTTTGACGATGTGGTCAACAAATCCATGCTTGAGTAAGTTTTCCGCGTCTTGTAGGTCATCTGGAATCTTTTGGTGGATGGTTTGTTCAATCACCCGCCGTCCAGCGAAACCAACAAGTGCACGGGGCTCTGCTAAGGTGATGTCACCTTGCATCGCAAAACTAGCGGTCACCCCACCGGTCGTTGGATCAGTCAAGACAACGATGTAGAGCAGTCCGGCTTCCGAGTGCTTGGCGATTGCGTTGGAGATCTTAGCCATTTGCATCAATGACATAATACCTTCTTGCATCCGTGCACCACCAGAAGCGGTCCAGAGTACAATTGGCAGCCGCTTTTCTGTCGCATTTTCAAATAACCGGGTGATCTTCTCACCTGTCACGGTACCAAGTGAACCCATGATAAATGTTGGGTCCATGACACCAAAGCCAAACTTTTGATCCTTGATCTCCGCTTCACCGGTCATGACAGAATCGTTCAGACCAGTCTTTTCTTGGCTAGCCTTGATCTTGTCAACGTAACCGGGGAAGTTGAGCGGATCCTTGGTTTGCAGGTCCGTGTCCGCTTCGGTGTATGAATCAACGGCCCATTTCATACGTTGGTGGGCGCTAATCCGAAAACCGTAGTGACAGTTAGGACAAGTAGCGTATTCCGTGATTTGCTTGGAAAGAATCGCGGCATCACACTTAGGACACTTATGCCACAAGCCATCAGGGACCTTGGCATCAGCTAACTTGTCGGCCTTGATGTGTTGAGCCGTGATTGTTTTATCCTGCTCATACAGCTTCATTGTCTGAGTGAACTCCTTTCTTCCAGCGCGGAAGGAATGAACTTTCCAGGTAAGCCGTCGTAAATTCACCCTTCAAGAATTCAGGGTCATTTAAGATTGCGAGGTGGAAATTCTGGTTAGTCCGAATTCCCATAATTACCATTTCATTCAGTAACCGCTTGATTTTTTCGATTGCCTCTTCGCGATTGTGACCATGCGCAATCACCTTGGCAATCATTGAATCGTAAAATGGCGTCACGGTCGTACCTGGGTAAAGAGCGGTATCGATCCGCATCCCCAGGTTACCAACTGGCAGGTACAGGTAGTTAACCTTACCCGTGGATGGCATGAAGTTTTCCGCTGGATCTTCGGCGTTGATCCGACATTCGATTGCCACCCCGTCGAGCTTGATGTCGTCTTGGGTAAATGGCAATTCTTCACCAGCTGCCACTCGTACTTGCGCCTTTACGAGGTCGATGCCAGTAACCATTTCCGTCACCGTGTGTTCCACTTGAATCCGTGTGTTCATTTCCATGAAGTAGAAGTTATGGTCTTGATCCATCAAGAATTCCAGGGTTCCAGTGTTGAGATAGTTAATGGCATTAACTGCTTTAACTGCGATTTCCCCGAGTTCTGACCGTTGCGCATCAGTGATGATTGAACAAGGACTTTCTTCAATCACCTTTTGCTTACTGCGTTGAAGTGAACAGTCACGTTCTGGGAAGTAAACAGCATTGCCGAATTGGTCACGGAAAACTTGGACTTCGATGTGCTTGACGTTTTCCATGATCTTTTCTAAGTACATCCGATCATCATTGAATGACAGACGTGCTTCACTTTGGGCTTCATTGAAGGAACGTTCCATTTCTTCGGATGAATTAACCCGGCGAATACCCTTACCACCACCACCGGCAGCGGCCTTGAGCAATACTGGGTAGCCGATTTCTTGTGCACATTGTTCAGCTGATTCGTAATCACGAATGTAGCCGTCACTACCAGGGATAACCGGAACACCAGAGTTGCGCATTTGTTCGCGGGCGTGTTCCTTGTTACCCATGATATCGATTGTTTCCGCGCGGGGGCCGATAAATGTGATCCCACACTGGGTACACATTTCAGCAAATTCAGCATTTTCGGAGAGAAAGCCAAAACCCGGGTGGATTGCTTGTGCACCGGTACCGACAGCCGCAGCCAAAACATTTTGCATATTCAAATATGAGTCTTGTGGGCGGGCCGTACCAACGCACACAGCTTCGTCAGCCAATTGTACGTGGAGACTTTCCCGGTCAGCAGTCGAGTAAATTGCGACGGACTTGATACCTAATTCACGTAATGAACGGATGATCCGAACCGCAATTTCACCCCGATTAGCAACTAAAACCTTCGAAAACATTACTTTCACCTAGCCAATCATAAATGTTAAGTCAGCAGTACATGCCTTTTCACCGTCAACGGTGGCAATACCCTTACCTTCGCCGATGTGACCACGAACCTTTTTCAGTTCAACTTCGAGGCGGAGTGAGTCACCAGGGCGGACAACCTTACGGAATTCAGCGGACTTGATACCACCGAAGTAAGCAGTCTTACCTTCAAATTCAGGTGATGACAACAATGCCACCGCACCAGTTTGCGCAAGTGATTCCACGATCAAAGCACCAGGAAGTACTGGGTTTTGTGGGAAGTGACCTTCGAAGACTTCTTCGTTAACAGTCACGTTCCGTCTTGCTACAGCCATCTTACCTGGTTCGAGTTCTTCAACCCGGTCGATCAAAAGCATTGGGTAGCGGTGTGGGATAATCTTTTGAATTTCAGTTGAATCTAAGTTTACTTTTGCCATTAAATTAACCCTCCGTAAGCGTGAACAGTGGTTGGTCGAATTCTACCAAGTCACCATTTTCGACGTTGATTTCCTTGATGACACCATCGCGGTCGCTCTTTACTTCAGTCAACATCTTCATCGCTTCGATCACACAAACAACGTCACCCTTTTGTACCTTGTCGCCAACCTTGACGAATGTAGGCTTGTTAGGCTTTGGTTGTAAGTAGACAGTACCAACCAGCGGAGCCTTGATTGAAGATGCAGAGGCGCTTGAGCTTGCAGGTTCAGCAGGTGCGCTGGCAGCAGGAGCAGATGGTGCTGCGGCAGCTTGTGGTGCTACCGGTGCAGCAGATGTTTCGTTCTTACTGAGGTAGAGATGGAAGTCATTGTCATCAATCTTTAATTCGCGAGTTGAAGACTTTTCAAACTCGGCCATCAGTTTTTGAATGTCATTAAATTCCACGAGAGATTACCCCCATTTGCGGAATGCCAATACGGCGTTGTGTCCACCGAAACCAAATGAATTGCTCAAGGCGTATTCTGCGTTTGGAGCATCTTGGTTATCCTTAGTTACAAGGTTTACTTGGCATTCTTCATCTTGGTTTTCACAACCAACGTTCATTGGCAACTTGCCTTGTTGGAGTGCAGCAACAGTGATAACAGCTTCGATTGAACCGGCTGCACCGAGCAAGTGACCAGTCATACCCTTAGTAGAGGAAACGCGGACGTCGCTATCCTTACCAAAAACGCTGTTAATGGCAAGTGATTCACCACTATCATTTGCGTGGGTAGCAGTACCGTGGGCGTTAATGTAGTCGACTTGGTCAGCAGTGATGCCAGCTTCATCGAGTGCTTGTTGCATTGCACGAGCGGCACCCTTACCTTCAGGATCTGGGGAAGTGATGTGGTATGCGTCACAAGTAGCTCCGTAACCAACAACTTCACCAAGGATCTTTGCGCCACGTTCTTGTGCGTGTTCAAGGCTTTCGAGTACGAGGGCACCCCCACCTTCACCAAGCACAAAACCATTTCTGTCGCGGTCAAATGGCTTTGAGGCCTTCATTGGATCTTCAGTTACAGAAAGAGCAGTCAATGATGCGAAACCAGCAATTCCGATTTCGTTAACTGATGCTTCTGAACCACCAGCGATCATTGCCTTAGCACGGCCTTCCTTAATTTGACGGTAGGCTTCACCAATACTGTTAGTACCAGTAGCACAGGCAGTCACGATTGAAGTACAGATGTTTTGGGCATTGACGCGTAAAGCGATGTTACCAGCGGCCATGTTAGCAATTGCCATTGGCACAAACATTGGTGAAACCCGCTTTGGTCCCTTGTCGTGCATCTTGATGATTTGTTCTTCGATCGTGGTCAAACCACCGATACCAGAACCGTAGATCACACCGAGGTCTTCTGGCTTGGTGTTTTCTTCGTTAATACCTGCCATTTCGATTGCTTCAATAGCAGTTTGAACAGCGTATTGGGAGTAAAGGTCCATCCGACGAGCAGCCTTCTTACCGACTACCGCAGTTGGATCGAAGTCGTCCACTTCACCGGCAACTGTAATTCCAGTTGGTTCAGCATCAAACTTTGAAATCTTCTTAATCCCGATCTTTCCGTCAAGTGAGTTCTTAACAAAAGCATCTACACCATTACCGTTTGGGGCAACAACACCCATACCTGTAATTACAACTCTAGTCATTCTCTTAATTCACTCCTAAATGGTCATTCCACCATCGACGACAATTACTTGTCCTGTTACGTAGTCATTTTCAGCAAGGAACAATGCTGCAGAGGCAACATCTTCAGGGGTTCCGAAGCGTTGAAGTGGGATTTGACCACTAATTTCTTCCTTCACGCGGTCTGAAAGCTTGTCAGTCATGTCACTAGCGATCATCCCTGGTGCAATTGCGTTACAACGGATACCACGTAAGGCACCTTCTCGAGCAATTGTCTTGGTCAAACCGATGACACCACCCTTACTTGCAGCGTAGTTAGCTTGTCCGGCGTTACCGTGCAAGCCGACAACTGAAGCAAGGTTGATAATGCTACCAGTGCGCTTCTTGTACATCTTCTTCAAAAGAGCCTTTGAGAGCATGAATGGTCCGCGAAGGTTCACGGCAATCACGTCGTCAAAGTCATCTTGCTTCATACCGATAAAGAGCTTGTCGCGGGTAATCCCGGCATTGTTAACCAAAATATCGATTTGGCCAAATGCATCCCAAGCCTTTGTGGCAAGTTCTTCGATGTCTTCTGGGTTGGCCATGTCACCTTGTAAGTAGACGTATTCGCCACCAAAACTATCGAAGTCGCTCTTTTGTTCATCAGTTAGTTCGCGACGACCGTTTAAGATGACGCGACTACCAGCCTTTAAGAAAGCTTTTGCAGTTGCGGCACCGATCCCACGAGTACTACCAGTAACGAAGACAACCTTATTTGTTAAATCCATTGCTGATTCTCCTTTACATATGCTTCGTATTCAGCCATGGTACCGATGTTGGCACGGGACAGTGAAGAATTTACTTGCTTGGCGAACTTGGACAATGTCTTGCCGGGTCCGATTTCAAGTGTTGCATCGACACCTTGGTTTTCTACCATGTATTCGACGTCTTCACCAAAGTGCGTAGGTACCGCGAGTTGTCGTTCCATGATGGATGCAATTTCTTCACCCTTGAACTGGTCAATGGTGGTGTTGCTAATCACTGGGACAACCGGTTGGAAGAATGGTTGATTTGCTAAACGATCATGCATCTTGGCACGGGCACCGTTGAAAAGTGGCGTATGGAATGCACCACTGACATTCAAGAGAACGGCACGCTTTGCAGCTTCTTGTTCCTTAATGTCGGCAACAGCTTGGTTGACATCTTCTGCCACCCCACCGATTACCAATTGCTTAGGTGAATTGTAATTAGCGATCCAGACTTGGTCATACTTGTCACAAGTAGCTTCCACGACTGCGATGTCCGGGTCTAAAATAGCGGCCATCGTACTTGGCGTCGCATCAGCATCTTCTTGCATGTATTGTCCACGGTCGGCGAGCAACTTGAGGCCTTCTTCGGCATTAATTGCTTCACTAGCCATCAGCGCTGCGTATTCACCGAGTGACAAACCAGTCATGGCAGCAATTGGCATATTAGGCAAGTCACGTTGCAACATCTTGTAGATACCGTAACTTACGGCTACTAAGGCTGGTTGCACGTTCTTTGTTTCATTAAGTTCGCCGTTTTCTGAGGCCATGATCTTCTTCAAATCAAGGCCAGTCGCAGCAGAACCTTCAGAAATGATGCTTTCAAAAAGGGGATCAGATAAAAAATCCAATCCCATTCCTGGCTTTTGTGAGCCTTGACCGCTAAATAACAGTCCTAATTTCATTTGTGATTAGTCCTTTGCTTCAACTTGCTTAGCAACCAATTCAACAACATCTGAAATAGTAGTAGCGGTTTCGTCACTGTCTAATTCGATATCGAACTTGTCTTCTAATTCGTTCATGATTTCGAATACGTCAAGACTATCTGCTTCAAGGTCGTCTTGGATCTTAGCGTCCATAGTCACCTTAGCTTCGTCAACGTCTAATTCTTCAACAACAATAGTCTTTACTTCGTTAAAAATTTCTTCCTTAGTCATAATTAAAATACCTCTTTCAAATTTAATATTTAATGATAATTGTTCCAACGGTTAAACCACCGCCGAAACCAGCTAGTGCCAACGTGTCGCCACGCTTGATGACACCTTTTTCAATACAATCTGCCAGCAAAATTGGTTCACTAGCAGCTGATGTGTTCCCGTATTGGTCGATATTGACCGGGAACTTTTCAAGCGGTTGATTGAGCCGCTTGGCAACTTGAGTAATGATGCGCGCATTCGCTTGGTGCAAAACAAAATGATCTACTTGGTCGAGGTCAATTTGTGCATCTTCAACGGCCCGCTTAATTGATTCGGTCACTTCATGAGTTGAGAACTTGTAAACTGAGCGACCGTCCATCTTAAATGGTGTCAATCCAGTAATCTCGTGTGGAAAATCACTTGAGACAGTGGTTTGACCAGCCACAATCTTGTCATTCATCTTCCCAAAAGTCGTCAAATCTTGGCCGAGATAATATTGATCGTCGGTTGCGGTCAACAGCACCCCACCGGCACCATCGCCGAATAAAACAGCTGTTGAGCGATCCTTCCAATCAACAATCTTTGATAAGACCTCACTGCCGATCACCATCGCCTTATTGAACTGTGGTGATTGAAGCATTGATCCTGCAACCGTCAACGCGTAGACAAATCCGGAACAAGCTGCTGAGAGATCAAAAGCTACTGCATGATCTGCTCCTAAACGACCTTGGACAATCGCTGCTGTCGAAGGCGTGTAGGAATCAGGAGACATGGTAGCAACAATGATCAAGTCAACGTCATTAGCTGACCATCCACTTTGCGCCAGCAGTTTCTCACCCACCTTAGTCGCGAGGTCACTAGTGTTTTCCCCAGAACTAATGTGGCGTTGTGAGATTCCTGTCCGTTCCTTAATCCATTCATCGGACGTGTCCATCAGTTGGCTTAAGTCGTCATTTGTCACCACTCGCTGTGGAGCATACGAAGCAACATCAGTAATCTTCCAATTATTCATGATTAAGCATGTTCCTTTAAGAATTCTTCTAGGTTGGCCAAAGCCTTGTTAACAGTCTTTAACTCGTCTTGTGACATACCTTTTAAGAAACCTTCGACCATCTTGTTATGGAAAGCGCGGTGAGCACGGTAAAGTACCCGTCCCCTCTTAGTAAGATGCAGGCGGATAATTCGCCGGTCTTTTTCGTCACGCTTTCTCTCCACGTATCCCTTCTTGATGAGTCGATCAGTCATCGAAGTCATCGTCCCGGGAGTCAAATGCAGTGCCTTAGCAACCGCAGATACTGTCTGGTGGTCGTACATCGAGATAACATCGATAGCGTGCAATTCCTTAATGGTCAGATCTGAGAATGAACTCTTACAAAGCTCTTTTTCTTCAACCCAAAGAATTCCATTGTAAATATTAATAAGCGCGTTATTAATTTGCCGGTAATCGTCAGCCATAATGTATTTCTCCCTTTTTATTTTGTATTATCAAATATTTCAACTCTCAAAATACATTATAGACCAAAACAAGTCCTAAATCTTTGCTTGACGATCGGCAACGATGAATACTAATTGAGCACTGCAAACTTTCTTATCGTTAACCGTCGCTACTGCATCGACAATCCCCATCCGGCTCCGCACTTTGAGCATCTTGATATGGAGCTTCATTACGTCTCCTGGCTTAACCATACCACGGAACTTTGCATTCTTGATCGCTCCGAGGTAGGCAGTCTTCTTGTAAAATTCTGGTGATTTCAGAATCAGTACAGAAGCAGCTTGTGCCAGGGTCTCAATAATCAAGACACCAGGCATGACTGGATTTCCAGGGAAATGTCCACGGAAGAATGATTCATTAATCGTCACATTCTTCGTAGCGACAATGCTCTCACCTGGAGTCATCTCATCAACGTAATCGATGTAGCAAATTGGATAGCGATTCGGAATTAAATCCATAACTTCCTGAGCCGTCATTAATGCCAAATATCACACCAACTTTCTATTCAAAAGTATTTCGAACATCAAAGTATTCGATGTTCAAATTATATTGGTGAATATTTTGATTGTCAAACTATTTTTTCGCGAAAAGCGTTGAAATACAAGGGATTATAAATTATTTAATACCGTTAAACACTTTAGTAAAGGGGGTTAACTAAATTACCTACATTTGAAAATATTTTCAGATATTTTTTTGTGAAACTACCCTTTTTTTGGAAAAATCAGGCTAGTTTTCGAGGATAATTTCGGTCATCACTAACTCACCGGTGTGGCTAACTGATGCGTGGACTTTCCCGTCGAATGGCGACTTGGTGACGACTGGTGCACCGAGTTCGTTATTGAGAATTTCGATATCCTGAAATCCGACTTCCTTACCAATCCCGGTTCCCCAGGCCTTGGAGTATGATTCCTTCAGTGACCACCGTCCTGCAAGGTATTCAGCGGCGCGTTGGTTGCGTAACTTTTCGTACTGCTCGATCTCGCCCGGAGTCATGACCTTAGCGATGTATCCGGGGTGCTTGTCTGCCATTTCCTTGACGCGGGCAATCTCTGTGATGTCAATTCCTAATCCCTTAATCATGGTATCCTCCTAGCAATCCATCTTGCGTCCTGGTACACAGCAACAGTCGACCTGGTCCGGCGCAGTTTTGATTTTTTCTTCTAATAAATGACGCAAATCTTCTATATTTTCCTTGCTGAGCGTCGCGTGTTGAATCACGTGGTGGAGAGCTGGTCCCACCTGGCGTTCACAGATGCTGTCAAAGAGGTCATCTGCGGACTGAAACATTGCGTCTTGCTCGCTGATCTCGGGGAAGTAACGGTATCCCCTTCCCTCCTTTTCTGTCGACAGTGCGCCCTTATCGACGAGGCGTCCGAGGAGGGTCTTGATCGTAGCAGCCTTCCAGTCGACCTTTTTCTGCAAAAGTGTCGTAATCTCGGCACTGGTGCTAGACCCGAGCGTCCAGATAATCCGCATTACCTGCCATTCTGCTGATGAAATTTGTTGGTCAGCTTTCATGTTCTCCCTCCTCACGTTTACACTTGTAATCAGGATTTATTTTACCATCTCTGTCGTCCTTTCAACAATTTGGATTTGACGAATAATGAAATACATAATACCATTAACTAAATTTTATTTCGAAAGGACGTGGGAACATGGCAAAGAAACATAACTTTCTCCTTTCCGGTCTTTTGACAGTGAGCGGTGCGGCTGCAACCAGTTTTATCGTCAGTGAGCACTTCTTCAAATTAGCGTTCAAGCGCGTCAATTATGTTCCCGAGACTTCGGAAGATAAGAAGAAATACGCCAAGCAGTACTACGAATACGTCGACTGGTTCCACCAAGTCGAAAAGGAGCGGTGGACCTTCACACCCGATGATGGTGATGGTGAGATGTCAGCTTACTTCATCCCCGCCGCCGACTTCAACAAAGACAAGGCTGTCGTGATCGCCCACGGGTACAAAGGCAACGGCGAAACAATGTCGTCATACGCCAAGATGTATCACGACATGGGATATAACGTCCTGCTGCCTGACGACCGGGCGCATGGCCTGAGTGCCGGACGCTACATCAGCTTTGGGTGGCTCGACCGCCTCGACTACCAGAAGTGGTTGGAACGGATGATTGTCCGTCTCGGTGAACAGGTCAAGATCCTGCTCTTCGGTGTTTCGATGGGTGGTGCGACGGTGGAAATGCTGTCTGGTGATGAGCTACCACCACAGGTCAAGTGCATCATCGCCGACTGTGGATACTCCAGCATCAAAGGCGAGATGACGTACCTCTTGAAGAACCAATACCACCTGCCCGAATATCCAATCTACCCACTGGTTTCGACTATTTCCCGCTACCGGCTCGGCTTTTACCTCGGTGACGTCTCATCGGTTGAACAGTTGGCGAAAAACAAACTGCCGATCTTCATCATCCATGGCGCTAACGATAAATTCGTGCCTAGCTACATGGCGATCGAAAACTACCGTGCCACTAACGCACCCAAGAAGATCTGGATCGTCGACAATGCCAGCCACGCCGAAAGTTTCTGGATTGACCCAGCTAATTACCAAAAACGGATCAGCAAATTTCTCGATAAATACTTCCACTAAAAAAGGAGCAGTCACATGGACTGCTCCTTTTGTGTGTTAATGGATAAGAAAAGTTACTTCCACACTTCTTTAGCAACTGAGAATGCGGACCAGGCGTTTGGCCAGCCAACATAGAATGCCAGGTGTGTGATTACTTCAGCAATTTCTTCTTTTGTGATGCCATTGTCCTTGGCTGCTTGCATGTGGTAAGGCAGTTAGGCAAATGCACCCTTGGTAATCAGCGCGGTGACGGTCACCATGCTACGGTCGCAGGGACTCAATTCCTTTTCCCGTGACCATACTTCACCAAATAATACGTCGTCGTTTAATTCTGCAAATTTGGGCGCAAATTCACCGAGGTTATCGCGTCCTGCAGTTTGTTTCTTTGCCATGTCGAAGCCCCCTATTTTGTGAGTTTTTCGTACTCTTCATCAGAAACCGGTTCGTACCAATCGCTCGTGCCCTTAGTGATAGCTACGTGGGAGAACCAGGAGTCCTTGGTGGCACCGTGCCAGTGCTTGACGTCAGCGGGAATAGTAACGACATCCCCGGGCTTCAGCAGTTGTGCAGGCTTGCCTTCTTCTTGGTACCAGCCCTCGCCCGCAGTCACCATCAGAATTTGGTAACCGTTGCGGTGGACGTGCCAATTGTTGCGACAGCCGGGTTCAAAGCTGACATTTGCGACCACACAATCGATATCATCTGAGATTTGTGTCAGCATGTTCAAGTAGGATTTACCAACGAAGTACTTCTTAAAGGCCTCGTTGCTTTCGCCAAATCCAAACAGGTCATTCTTGACTGCTTCTTCATTATTTGACATACAATCACACTCCTTGTAATTTTGTTATTACTTTAATACGTTATCGACCTGATGTAAAATACTTATAGTAAATGCAAATGTATGCTTAAATCGCATTACAATTTTCTCAGCCAGGATGCGAGCTTGGCGTCAGAGTAGTTGCGGACAATGTGAAATCCAGGTCCAACGTGCAGGCTACCGGCGCGGTCACGGAAGTTCTGGTCATAATCACGGCTATCAGTCGAGGCAGTCGAGAATGGTACGACCAGCCCTTTATATCCTTGAAGCCGGTTAAGCAAGGCGATCACTGGCGAGGCAACATCCCCGTCCCAGACTGGTCCACCGACAAGGATGACATCATAGAACCCCAGATCCGGCAGTTCAGTGATCAACTCTGGAAATGTGTGACTGGCGAGTTGATCCTTATAGATATCTTCGGTTTCAAAAACATCGTCGGAAAAGACATCTGGAGCGACGTCAATCCGCAAGATATCGCACCCGGTCACTTTATGGATCTGAGACGCGAGCTTAGCAGTGTCACCGTATTGAGAATAATAGATAATTAGCGCATTCGTTGCCATCATTACATCCTTTAAAACGTATTTGGAGGTCAAAATGGATACTCGAGTATTAAAGTATTTTTTAACCGTTGCCAGAACTAATAATATCACACAAGCAGCCACCCAACTACACATCACACAGCCGACGCTTTCACGGCAGATCATGGAACTAGAAGATGAGATTGGGACCCCGCTATTTGACCGGAGTGAGCGCCGCCTGAAATTAACCAAGGCCGGTGTGCTCTTCCAGTCCCGTGCGACCGCAATTTTGAACATGATCGACCAGACTAAGGATGAGCTGAAGGAAGAAAATGGTGTCAGCGGTACGATCTCGCTGGGCTGTGTAGCTTCGTCCGTATCACCGCTGATGATGAAGATGGTCGGTAAATTTCAGGAACAATACCCGGGCGTCAAGTTTCGCATCTATGACGGGGATGGTGACGTCCTGCGTCGGTTGATTGACGAACGCCGCCTTGACTTTGCCTGTCTGATTGAACCGGTGGAAACCGCGAAGTACAATGGCATCACCCTGCCCGCTTCTGACAAATGGGGGATCTTGATGAAAGCCTCCGATCCACTGGCCAAGTTAGAGAGCTTGTCGGCCGACGAACTCTATAACCTGCCACTGGTGGTGCCACACCGCAACATCGTCTTCAACCTGGTCTCAGATATCATGAAAGTCGACGAGAAGAAGATGAATATCAAGGCAACCGCCAACCTACCAAGTAATATGATCGAGCTCGTGCGGACTGGCAAATACTACGCCCTCTCGATCCAGAGCATCATCGCCCTCTTCAATGATCCCGACTTGGCATTTGTACCAATCGAACCGGTTAAGTTCACCGGTCACCAGATGATCTGGCTTCGCAACGAACCACAAAATTTCGTCAGCAAGCTCTTCTTGGAGTTTGTCAAAACACAATTGAAAGCATAAGAAAAGGACTATGGCAGATGTCATAGTCCTTATTAATTAGCCGTTGACCTTTTCTTCACCAGTAGCAGTCAACTTAGCGTAAACGTAAATGGTTTCGTCTTCGCTGTAGTAACCGTATACTTCGCCGACCTTTTCGAAGCCGTGCTTAGTGATCAGGTGTTGCATAATCTTGTTGTCTTCGTGAGTATCGATCCGCATTGTCTCAACGTCCTTGCGGTGATCGTGAATGTAGTCAATAACTGCAATGAAGAGCTTAGATGCGTAGCCGTGACCAGTGTGCTTTGAGTGGACAGCGACCCGGTGGAGTACAACATAATTTTCAGTCTCAACCAGCCACTTACCCTTCATAGTGTCGTAAGAAGTGTCTGGGCCGTCTACAACAGCCACGTAACCAACAGTTTGTTCGTCATCTGACTGGGCCAGAACACCCCATCCGTTTTCGATATCTTCTTTTACGACATCAGCGTTAGGATAATCACCTTGCCATTGGTCAATTCCTTGTTCTGCGAGTTGGTTACGTCCATCACGCAAAATGTCCATGATTTGATCAAAATCTTCCATGGTGGCTTTTCTTAACTTCATTGTTGTCCCTACCTTTCTATATTTGGTATTTTTAGATAATTCCGATTTTAAAATATTATCACATAATCTGACAATTTCCAAATGAAACGAATTTATCTTGTAAAACGTACTAATTTAGCTTATAACAGTATCATATCACTGTTTTTAGGAAGGTTTGACAATTGAAAAAATTATGCCAGATAATCACTGCGCTCTTTGTGTCACTGATGGTCACAATGGTTGCGACAACGACATTTGCTGCCAAGCACCAGACATCGGACACGACCCCGACGATCTTTTTCCATGGCTACTCAAGCTCTAGTAAGGCTGAAGATAGTATGGCACAGTCTTTGATCAAGTCCGGACACGCCAAGACCGACATCACTGCAGAAGTCGGCGCTGACGGCAAGATCACACTTCACGATGACCGGAAGAAGGACAAGTCCGCAGCCCCTGACATTGTCGAAGTTAATTTTGACAACAACCGTGACTCCAACTACGAGGATCAGGCAACCTGGGTCTTCAACGTGATCACGACCCTGCAAAAGGACTACAAGATCAATAAGATGAACATCGTCGCCCACTCAATGGGTAACATGGCGGTGATGTACTACATCCTCCACCATGGGCAAGACAAGAAGCTGCCACAGATGCAAAAGTTCTTTGCCATCGCCGGTACTTACAACGGTGCCATGGGTTGGAACGAACCAGATAACTACACGGTCGACGCCAAGACAGGTCAACCATCTGAAGAAAATGACCGCTTCAAAGTACTTTTGCCACTGCGCAAGACATTCCCTAAGCAAATCGAAGTTATGAATGTATACGGTGACACTACCGGCAAAGGCGATGATACCATGGTTACTAACAAGTCCTGCCAGACAATGCGCTACCTACTCAATGGACGTGCAAAGTCTTACAAGGAATACAAGGTAACCGGTGATCTCGCCCGCCACGAGAAGCTCCACGAAAATCCGGAGATCAACAAGGCGCTGAACAAGTTCCTCTTCCCAGCGCAAAAACATCACCATAAGACTGTTCATCACGGATTATTTGGGTAAAATTGTAATCAATATCTCGAAAGGAGTTGTTTTCAATGACAAAAGAACAGCAAATCACTGCGGTCAAGCGGTACACATTCCACAAGCTGGGCGAAGATAAGTCCGGGCACGGGATGGACCACATCAACCGGGTCGTGAAGATGGCCAAGAAGATTGCAGAAAGCGAAGGGATCGACACCTTCCTCCCAGTTGTAGCTGCCTACCTCCACGACACGATCGATGAAAAGCTAGTCGCAGATGTTGATCAAGCCAAAGAAGAACTCCGCAACTACTTGAGCGAGAATGAGTTTAATGATGACGATATCGCTACAATCATGGACGTGATCGCCAACATTTCATTCGCCCACACCCTCGATGACCAGAAGATCCACCTGTCAATTGTCGGCAAGATCGTCCGTGACGCTGACTGGCTTGATGCTCTCGGCGCGATTGGAACGATCCGGGCAATCTACTACGGCGGTGCTCACCACCAGAAGATTTACGATCCCCGTATGGCACCGCGGACAAACATGAGCCACGACGAATACCGGAACTTGGATAACGAAACGATCATCAACCACTTCTACGAGAAGATCCTGACTTTAGCCGATATGATGCAGACTGCGACCGGACAAAAGATTGCAGCACACCGGCAAGAAGTGATCAAGAACTTCTTAAAGGAATTCCACGACGAATGGAACGCTGAAATGTAAAATAAGACCTCGCTAGCGTAATGCCAGCGAGGTCTTTTTGATTGGTTAAAAATGTAAATTGAGCATCGTAACAATGCAGTAGGTCATACCACTGGCAATCACGGGACCAGCTGCGACACCCTTGAAGACGACTACACCAATGATCGTACCGAGCACCAGGGCCACCGTAACTTGTGGGATCGCCGCCAGTTGATGGACACCGTACTTGGACAAAATCGCCACCGCAATCCCGGCAGCAATCGCGATCCACCCGGCCGGATGCTTGAAGGATTCAAAGAGGTCGTTGAAGGTGATCTCACCCGTCGCGATTGGGATTAAAATGGCAACCGAGATGATTGTGACACCCCAATTGATCCCCTTACTTTGAATCAGTGGCATCCACTTGGCTGTGATTGGTAACAACTTCAGTAGCATTACGACCACGCTGGCGATCATCAACGAGGTATTCTTACCCACGAAGGCGATTGCGAGGACCAGCGCTAAAAAGAGCCAACTTTGCATCCGAAATTCCTCCTAACAAAAAAGTTGGGGTCTGAACCTCAACTTAATTCTTATGCTTCTTGTTCTTATTCGTCAAGTCGATTTCGACCGGACCGGAAATTTGTTCATTATCTGCTTCGACCGGCAGGAGTTGACGCCCAAGCCAGCGGAAGAGCCAGACGAGCGGACCGATGAAGACCGCATCCAGCAAAGCACACAGTATCGTTGGTTCGAGGTTGATACGCAAAAATGCGAGCCAGTTGCCGTCATGCATTGCACCGATCCCTGCGGTAATCAGCTGAGTCAGTACGAGTTCCCCTAATCCGGCGACGATTCCCAGCCAGATTAATTCGGTGGAAGTGATCTGCCGTGACAGTGGTACACGCCAACCAACTGCCCAACCGATTGCAAATGACATCAGGATGAAATTGGCGACCAGGAACCAGTCGGCGTTTTGCGTAAAGACCAGCAAAATGCCAGCGATGATGGAAATAACAATCCCATCCATCGTCCCAAGCGCAATCGTCAGGGCTACCGAAACCATCCCCGCCACCGGAGCGATCAACTCTCCGCTTGGCGCAACGGTACGGAAAGCAAACATCCCGATCACGGTCATCAGAATCACTGCCAGCAGGTCAATCCCTGCCCGTTTGATCATTGTCTTCTCCATTAGAGTGGCTTCTTGTCGGTGTCACGGAACCAAGTCAAAGCCAGTGCGCCTTCACCAAGGTGGGTACCGATGACTGGGCCGAAGTAGCCGAGCTTGAAGTCGACATCTGGGTGCGCAGCGGACAACTTATCGACCCACTTCTGACCTGCTTCTTCGGCGTTGGCGTGAATAATCACCGCACGAACTGGGTAATCGAGGCCTTGGAGCTTGTCTTCAAAGATCTCTTCACAGCGCAATTTGGCCTTCTTCATTGAACGGACCTTTTCAAAGGCTTCAATGGAGTGACTTGGGTTGTCAAATGAGAGCAATGGCTTGATCTTCAAGATTGAACCCACGAATGCGGAGGCGTTAGATAAGCGTCCCCCACGAACAAGGTTTTGCAGATCATCAACCACGAACAAGCTGCGGATAGAGTCTGACAAGGTCGTCAACTTAGAAACGACTTCATCTGGATCTTCGTGTTGCTTAACCAACTTGGCAGCTTCCAACACAACATAGTGCATTGGTTCAGAAGTGATGTGACAATCGAATGGGATGATTTGGATCTTGTCCTTCATCTCATCAACTAATCCGTGGACGGTGCTCAAGAAACCTGAAATTGAGCTCGTCAGGAAAATGCTAATTGCAGCGTCGTAGCCATCATCAGCGAGTTGTTGGTATAATTCCATCATTTGGCCGATGGAAGGTTGTGAAGTACTTGGGAACGAGCTGGAATTCTTCAGCTTGTCGTAGAATTCTTCAGTTGAAATGTCGACCCCTTCACGGAAAGTCTGACCGTCAATCGTAAATGGAATTGGGACAACGTGAATGTCGTGTTGTGCCGCCTCTTCCGGAGTGATATTGGCGGTGCTGTCAGTAACAACAGCAATCTTCATTTTGTATTCCTCCAAGCATAGTAAAATAAAAGAATAATTGCAAAAAAATAATTTCAATAACAACCTATTCTACCATAAATAACGCTGACAGACCAGATTCAAGAAAAGCTTGCTATTTGGCGATTTGCCGGCAAAAACGGTATAATAGAATTCGCACTTAATTCGATGTAAAGGAGAGTTCGAAATGTCTTTTGACGGTTTTTTCACTCATGCGATGGTGCATGAACTAAATACCACACTTTCGACCGGCCGCGTAGCTAAGGTCAGCCAACCCTACCCGGCTGAACTAATCATGACGATCCGGGCTCAGCGACACAACTACGCCCTTTTGATTTCCGCTAATCCGACATACCCACGAATTCAGATTACGGACGTACCATTCACCAATCCAGCGGTGCCAAGCAATTTCACCATGACCTTGCGTAAGTACCTGGACGGCGCAATCTTAAATTCAGTTGAACAAGTCGGTAATGACCGGATTATCAAGCTGACATTCAATACCCGCGACGAACTCGGTGATAGCCAACAACTCGTCCTCGTCAGTGAAATCATGGCCCGCCACTCTAATATTTCCCTGGTCAACGCCAAGACTGGCAAGATCATCGACACGATTAAGCATGTGGGATCAGACCAAAACCGGGTACGGACGATGCTTCCAGGTGCGACATTCGTGATGCCACCGAAGCAGGATAAGGCCAACCCGTATTTACCAAACCAGATCTACTCCGACCTGACACGTGAGTTCACCGACGCCAGCGAGCTTGCCAAAAACCTGCAGGCGCAATATGAAGGACTCGGTCACGATACCGCCAAGGACCTGGCTGATCGTCTGCTAGCTAGCGATCACCTACCTACTACTTACCAACAATTCATCAAGCAATTCGAACAACCCGACGCTGTGATTATCGACGACAAGAAAAAGTCCTTCATGGCATTTCCACCAGTGAGTGCTGACGAAGAGAAGCTCCAACACTTCGGCACCCTGTCTGAGATGCTGGACAACTACTACCAACAAAAGGCGCAACAGGACCGCTCCAAGGAATTGGCTGGCCAAGTGATCAAGGTCATCAAGAACGAACTGAAGAAGGATCGGCGCAAGGTCAAGAAGCTCAACCAGCAGCTGGAAGACGCGAGCCGTGCTGACTTCTACCGGATCCGTGGTGAGATTTTGACCACCTACCTGGGAAAGCTGAAAAACGGGATGAAGTCGATCACCCTTCCAAACTTCTACGATGACAACCAGCCCCTCGATATTGAACTATCTCCAGAGCTGTCACCATCACGGAATGCGCAGAAGTATTTCACCAAGTATGACAAGCTCAAGACGTCCGTGTCATACGTGAATGAACAATTAGAGATCACGAATTCTGAGATTGAATACTTTGAAAACATCCAAAACCAGATCGACCTCGCCTCACCTTCTGACATCCAAGAAATCAAAGAAGAGCTGAAACAAGAGGGCTACATCAAGGACAAGCAAAAAGGCAAGAAGAAGCGTAAGGTCCAGGTATCGAAGCCAGAAGAATTCCACACCAGTGACGGCACCCTCGTCCTGGTCGGGAAGAACAACCTGCAAAACGACCGCCTGAGTTTCAAGACCGCCAATAAAAACGAGATCTGGCTCCACGTCAAGGACATCCCCGGATCCCACGTCATCATCCGTGACACCGATCCGAGCGAAGATACGATCTTAGAAGCTGCCCAACTCGCCGCCTACTTCTCCAAGGGTCGCGACTCCGACAATGTCCCTGTTGACTACCTGCGCGTCAAGCAACTCCACAAACCGAACGGCGCCAAACCTGGATTTGTCACCTTCACCGGACAAACGACAATCCGCGTAACGCCAAAATTATTAAAGCATTAAAAAAAAGCTAGGTATAACGCCTAGCTTTTTTAGTATCTCTTGATAAATTTCATGTGGGCACCGATCATCCGGTTGGCACTGGCTTCTGCATCCTGGACGTGAAGCGCCTTGAATGGGAAGCAGCCTTTGTATATTGCGGTGTCAGCAGTATTTTCATTCTTCAAGAATTCGTTGATCTCATCAGCACCGGCTTTCCCAATCAAAATCCGGGTGTAGATTGCAACCAGGTCGAGCCCAATTGCCTTCGACAGGAATGCGACTTCTGGCAGTGGCATCTCGTGAACGAAGAGCTGCTCGTACTGTCCGTCTGTCGTCACCTTGTAAAAGACCTGGTAGAGTCCCGGCTTGGTGAGCTTCATGATCTCTTCAATACTTTCTTCACCAAGTGCCTGGGCCGCTTCAGTTGATAAGTCAGCTGGGAAGCGGATTTCCGTTGGTTGGTAAACCTCTTGATCTGGTGTGACCTGATTGGTAATGGTACCGAGCGAGTACGCGTACTTGCCGTCGTACAGGTAGTTGAATGAGACCATGTGGGTATTGTGATCATCGAACTGTGGCAAGTTATCGTCGTTGATCGTAATCAGCTTGCAGTTGAGTTCGTCCTCTTTGGCCTTCAAGACTTCGCACAGGAGCTTGTGGCTTTCAGGAACGAAAACAAATTTTGGTTGTTCGACCTGGATAATCTGCAGGATGTTTTCCGGTGCAGCTGGTTCCAGGTAACGCTTGTCGGCGAGTGGGTATGACAGGTTTACCGAGCTGGGGTTCGAGTTAACGACGATGGTGGAAAAGCCGTCATTCTTGAGTTGGCGGACCATCATTGTCACAAAGTAGTCGCCGGAATTACTCAATCCCAAGCGCAGTCCTGAGGTCCCAATCACGAGCGCAACTGGTTGAGAAGTCTTGGTACCCTCATTTTCGTCTTCTAGCGCTGCGTAAAAGGAGTTGGTATGCTGGGTAAATTCACCCGCAGATGGTTCAATCTCCTTGAACTTGGTGGTCAACTGGTGGTCGACAGTCATCTGGTAGACCTGTTGCGGTGTCATCTTCCAGAGACCGGAAATGAGCCAATTGCTGAGTCCGCGGTACTTGGCCTGGACCAGGAGTGGATCATTTTGCGGATGATTCCGCATTTCTTCGATCAAGTGGCGCATTTGGTCGATCTGGTCAATGTAGAACGGATCAATCTTGGTCATCTCACTGATTTCTTCGACTGAATAACCACGACGGAGGGCCTCAACCAATACGAAGAGACGGCCAGCTTCGGGGTGGACAAGCTTAACAACTAATTCATCGTCAGAGAGATTAGTGATCTCTTGAAGCTTGTCGCCTGCCATGGAAGTGTAACGCGCTTCGGTGGCTTTGAAGAGTGCCTCGATCGTGTTACGTCCAATTCCAAACGACGTCCCGACTGACTTCTTTTCCGTTGAGAGCTGACGGCTGGCTTCCGGCACCTGCTCAAATCCCCAAACTGGAACACGGGCAGCGATGTGGTCCATGGTTGGTTCCATCAGTGCCGCGTGGTTGGCGTATCCAGTCCCGAGGTCGATTTCGCGGAGGGTCTCACCGAGGTAAAGGTGCGCACAAACCTTGGCAATTGGATATCCAGTTGATTGGGCCACGAATGCGGATGTCCGGTCGAAAAATGGGCTATTCTTGATCACGTAAAACTTACCGCTGTTAGGGTTGAGGGCAAATTGAACGTGGTTGATACCGACAATCCGGAGCTTGCGGGTAATTGCAAATGCAGTGTCACGGATGTCTTGTACTTGCCGGTCCAAGAGCGTTTGTGGTGGATTGAATGCAATCGAGTCGCCGGCGTGAATACCGATTGGGTCCATGTCTTCAATCATCGACAGCATCATCATCGTGCCAGATGAGTCACGCTGTACCAGGACTTCGATTTCCTTGTATCCAGCTAAACTCTGTTGCACGTAAATCTGTCCTGAGCGTGACTGCTTAAGACAAGTCTGCACCGCCAGAGCAATTTCAGAACGATCGTGAACAATCTGCCGGGTACTTGCGCTCTTGGGGTAGACCGAGCGGATAATCACGGGGTAACCCATCTCGCCGGCTTCCTTGACCGCATCCAGGTAGTTGGTGACGGTGACGATTGATTTCATTGGTGCGCCCATCGTGTGGAGGGTCCGGTTCAAGAGGACGGGATTGTTGACCTGGTGGACCGTGGATTCAGGAACACCGAGGAGTTGGATCTCGTTTTTCTGGATAATCCCCTTTTCAATCAGCTTCTGTGCCATCTCGTAGGCGTGACTATTGCCGATCGTTGGCAGGATTGCTTGGGGGTGAAACTTATCGATCACGTCGACGATATTTTCGATATCAAGCGAAGCAATCACGGCATGGTCGATGATGTCGTGACTTTCCAGGCTGACGGAAAATGGGTTGTCGTCAACAAGGATCGTCTTGATGCCGAGCTTCTTGTATTCCGTAGCGACCTGGTAAATGGCAGCGTCGACTTCATCCCCGTGTTGAACGTCATTGGCACCAGCACCGATGATTAAAACTGATTTGAATTGTTTCATTTAGCGCTGTGCCTCCCTTCTGTTCATAATCTCGATGAATTCGTCAAAGATGGCGTTTGTTTCGTCGGGACCTGGCGCACCGTCTGGGAAAAATTGGACAGAGAATGCCGGAAATTCGCGGTGACGAAGACCTTGGATACTGCCATCAATCATGTCGGTGTAGGTGACGAAGAGCTTGGAGCGGTCGATAGTTGCGGGATCGACTGCGTAGCCTGCCCCCTGGGTCGCGTATACCACGTGGTCGGTGATGACTTCATGGATTGGGTGGTTCATGCCGTGGTGTTCGACTAGCAGTTTGGTTAATTTAGCGCCGTTTGCCATTGCGAAGAGTTCGTGGCCAAGGCCAATCCCAAATGTCGGAATCTTTTCTTCGATTTCACGAATCATCGTCAGAACGGATGCTGGCAGTTTGTTTGGGTCACCTGGGCCGGTTGATAAGACCACCCCATCTGGATCGAGGCGGAGAATTTCATCGGTCGTGGCTGTGTATGGCAGGACGGTAACGTTGCACTTACGACGACTAAGCTGACGCAGAACCCCGTTTTTCAGACCAAAGTCGATCACAACGACGGACTTTCCCACGCCGGGGTTGGGGTATGGCTTTGGTGTAGCGACCTGGGCGACCTGTTGACTCGTGAGCACTGTGGCGTGCAGTTGGTCAAATGCGTGATCGTCAGGTACGGGCACAATACTCCCCTTCATTGGGCCACCTTCTCGGAGCTTGTGGACAATCGCACGGGTGTCGATGTTGGTGATGCCGGGGATGTTCATCTGCTTGAGATACTGATCGAGGGTCAAGCGGCGAACGTTGTTGGTAGTGATGTTTGAGAGGGAGCGCACTACCACCCCTTTGATCGTTGGTACGATGGTCTCGTAAATATTGCGTTGGATCCCGGTACTCCCAATATTTGGCTGAGTGAATACGAGAATCTGGTTGTTATAAATTTGGTTTGTGATGATTTCTTGATAGCCAAACATGCTGGTATTGAAAACGACGGTACCAAAAGTGACTGCCGGTGCGCCGAAGCCATCGCCAGCGAATACTGTGCCGTCTTCAAAGATAAGATAGCGTGCTGTCATTGAAATCCCCTCCCTCACATTTATGCGAATTGCTATATAGCGTTAATTTAAGTCGGTTTTATCAAGTTTTTCAAGCATTTTTTGAAAATAATCTGGTAGCGGTGCCTGGAACAGAAGCTGTTCACCGGTGCGGGGATGTGTGAAACCTAATTCCCGCGCGTGCAGATACTGGCCATTGCCCGGCAAGGTCTTGCGTGGACCATAGAGCGGATCACCAGCTAGTGGGTGGCCAATTGACTTCATGTGTACACGGATTTGGTGGGTCCGACCAGTCTCTAAGCGGCATGATACCAGTGTGTAATGGCGGTATCGCTTAAGAACTTTGAAGTGAGTCACGGCATGGCGACCATCTTCAACTACGGCCATCTTCTTGCGGTCCTTGCGTGAACGTCCGATTGGTGCATCGATCGTACCAGAGTCCTGATTGATGACTCCGTGGACCAAGGCAACATACTCGCGCTTGTTGGACTTGGCTTTGAGTTGGTCCGCGAGTGATTGGTGAGCCATGTCATTTTTGGCAACCATCAGGAGCCCAGACGTGTCCTTGTCGATCCGGTGTACGATCCCAGGGCGGAATTCTCCATTGATCGTCGAAAGCGGACAGTGGTAGAGAAGCGCGTTGACCAGCGTGTGACCGGGATGACCTGGTGCGGGGTGGACGACCATCCCCTGTGGCTTATTGACAACCACCACGTCATCATCTTCGTACACAATGTCGAGCGGAATATCTTCCGGTTCGAGGTCGATCTTTTGCGGTTCTTCCGGCTGGATGACAACTTCATCCCCAACCGCCAGCTTATATTTCGGCTTGACCGCTTGGCCGTTAACAAGAACGTGACCTTCTTCGATCCACTTTTGCAGGTGAGAACGTGAAAATTGGTCGAATTGCTGTGCGAGCACCTTGTCAATCCGGCCAGTCATGTCTTGGTCAATTGTTAATGAGACTTCTTCCATTACTCTTCCTCTTTCAGAATCATGATCACGAGCCAGAGAACTCCCACCGTCAGACAAATGTCAGCAACATTGAAGACTGGGAAGTTGATAAAGAGCACTTCAAACATATCTACCACGTAACCATTAGTCAGTCGGTCGATAAAATTACCGATCGTGCCGGCTAAGATGATGGCGATTGGAAGTACCAAGAGTGGTCGCTTGCGCCAGCGGTAGAAGAAGTAGCCGACGACAAGGATCGCCACAATCGAGATGGCAGTAAAGATCCCTTGTTGCCCTTCTAACATGCTCCAGGCTGCTCCGTCGTTGTGTAAATTCGTGATCGCTAAAAGGCCAGGGATCGCCTTCACACCGGAATTTAAAGCGATGTGAATACTGACCCAATGCTTCACGACCTGGTCAATGATAATCAGGGCCACGGTTAATAAGAGGTATGCGACAACTGGCACTATTCAGCCACCTTCCCTTGGAGATCAATCAATGTCTGCAGGCGACGGATTCCCTTATTCGTGAAAGTGAAATTGAGAACTTCGCCGTTGACTGTCATTGTGACCGTATGTTTAGTAAAATGGGGTTGACGAATATCTGCCAACGGAATCACCATGTAGTCCTTTTGCAAAAGACGGCTGAAAACTAACTTGGATGGCGTCATCAGCACTGTCCGACGCTTGACTTCCAAGACAACCAGGGCCAAGAAGATGACGAAAAAGGTCGCAGTGATCCATTGGAAGTGCGTGATTTCGAGCCAGACAACCAGGCCGATGATGAATACGATAAAGGTCCAAGACCAGCAGATCAGCGTCCGCGTCAGGTCTGGTTGGTAAAAGTACCGTGTTTCTTCTTCCATGTGAGACATCCTTTCGATATGAGGTGAATTTATGATTAAAATTTATACTGATGCTGCCACTAAAGGCAATCCGGGTCCTACTGGGCTGGGTGTATTGATTCTCGCCGATAAAAATCAGATACAGCTGACCGATACACTCGCGATGGCTGATAACCACCAAGGTGAATTTGCGGCTGCCGAATTTGGCTTTGACTACCTCCGATCCCACTACCCGGATGAACAAACAATTTTATTTTACACCGACAGCCGGCTATTGAGTGATGCGGTCGGTAAAAATTATGCAAAACATTATAAAGACGAACTTGAACGCCTTTCCGCCAAAATGGACCATTTCCCTACTGTCGTAACACAATGGGTGCCGGAAAAGGAAAATACCGGTGCACACCATCTGGCAAACCAGGCGCTATCAAGTATCGAATAACACTATTTAATTATATCAAAACCCAGCCACGGCCTCAAAGCACTGGTTTTGTTTTGATAATTGCCATACAATACTAATAAATACGTAAATTAGGAGGAATTACATTATGAGAAAACAATCAAATATCATCATCGCATTCATCCTATTATTATTCATTGCGATCTTCACGGTCGGCAATACCGCTCCGGTCAAGGTTAACTTGCTATTATTTAAATTCCGTATTCCATTGGTATTACTGATGCTGCTGTGCCTATTGATTGGTGCAATCGTCATCTACATCAATTCCCTTTCCAGCCACGTCAAGATGGAAAAGGAATTGAACCAACTGCGCGCGGTGCGGAAGGATTCAAAGCAAATCGAACGCCTAGAAGCCCGCAACAAGCAGCTCTTACAAGAAAATGCTACTTTAACTAGCGAAGTTGAACGGCTGAAGAAAAATGCCATCAAGCAAGGCACTGATCCATTCAACGGTTAACACAGAAAAATCCCGCCGAACAGCGGGATTTTTTATTTAGCGCTTCTTTTTGCCCCAGTATTGGAAGAGGTCCGTACGTAAGGCACCATTGTAGAGTTTACGTTTCTTGGTAGCTGGTGCGCCGTAGTACTTTTCGAATTCCAGGTCGGCGGTCAAAATGTACTTGCTCCAGGTAGTCATTGGGCGGTAGATTTCACCCATTTGACGGTAGAGCTCATGAACGGCATCGTGGTCGCTCAAACGTTCACCGTATGGAGGATTGGCGACGATGACACCATTGATCTTGTCAGTCTTCCAATCCTTGGCAGCCAGTTGCTTGAAAGTGATGTCGTGAGTCAGTCCGGCAGCCCGGCAGTTTTCCTGCGCGATTTCAATCATATTTTGGTCAATATCGTAACCGCAGATGTCGAGTTCCACGTCGTAATCAGCCTTAGAATCTGCTTCGTCGCGGACGTCATCGGATAAGCCGTCTGGAGTCAGGTTCGTCCATTGTTCACAGGCGAATGCACGGTTGATCCCAGGTGCGATGTTGTGTCCGATCAATGCGGCTTCGATTGGAATAGTACCAGAACCGCAGACGGGATCGACGAATGGGTTGTCAGGGAACCAGTGAGCCAGCATGACCAGTGCAGCTGCCATGTTTTCCTTCAATGGTGCCCCACCCTTATTCTTACGGTATCCACGCTTGAAGAGACTTTCGCCAGTCGTGTCCAGCGTCAGCATCACGTGGTCCTTGTTAATCGCAACTTCTAATGGATATAGTGCGCCTGTTTCTGGTAAACGAGTCCGGCGGTGGTAAACGTCACTGAGGCGTTGCACAATCGCCTTTTTTACGATTGCTTGGACACTTGGGACGTTGTGGAGTTGAGAATTGTGACTCTTCCCCTCCACTGGAAATTCTGCATCAACGGGGAGCAGGTCTTCCCATGGGAGTGCCTTGGTTTGTTCGAATAAGTCGTCAAAAGTCCGTGCGTCAAATTCGCCAACAATGATCTTCACACGGTCCGCAGTCCGCAACCACAAGTTCGTCGTCAAAATGTCTTTCATATCACCGGTGTAACGTACCCGGCCATTTTCGACCTTGGTGTCATAACCCAAGTCCCGAAGTTCACGACCAACCAGCGCTTCAATACCGGCAGCTGCAGTCGCTATCAACTGATAATTTTGCAAAATATTAGCTCCTATCGTATATCTTCTGTTCCTATTTTACCTGATTCTGCGCAAATCACAAATCAAAAAAGGCGGATCTGACTTACCGCCAGATTCGCCTCTTAAGGATAGAACAATATGAAATTAGTTGTTACGCTTCTTGCCGGCTAAACCGAGACCGAGCATACCAACGAAGCTACCTAATGCAAGGCCAGCAATTGCTGATTCGTTACCAGTTTGTGGCAACTTCTTAGCTTCTGGTTGTGCCTTAGCAGCAGGAGTTTCAGCCTTGACAGCTTCTTCCGTTACTTCTGCAGGAGCTGCTGGTTGTGCTGGTTGTGCTGGAGTTACAGGTTGGGCAGGAACTTCCTTAGCTTCAACAGTTACAGTAACCGTCTTAGTCAATGTGTGACCTTGGCCATCAGTTGCAACGATCGTAACTTGTTGTTCACCAGTCTTAGTAGCGTCGTAACCTTGGAGAGTGAATTCAGTGTAGTCACCCTTGTCAGTAACAAGGTCGTCTGCAGTCAATTCGTCGTCTTCAGTAACAGTCTTGCCTTCAGCAGTGAAGTCCTTGAGTACAGTTACCTTTACAGTCTTGGTTACAACATGACCTTGACCGTCATCACCCTTAACAGTGACTTCTTGTTCACCTGGTTGAGCTGGGTTGAAGCCTTCCATAGTGAAGTTAGTGTAGTCGCCCTTGTCAGTAACAAGGTTTTCAACAACAACTGGAGTACCTTGAGCAACAGTCAAACCGTCAACAACAGTGAAGTCCTTGAGTACAGTTACCTTAACAGTCTTAGTAGCAGTCTTGCCACTTGCGTCAGTAGCGGTAACAGTAACAGTTTGAACACCTGGAGTCTTAGCGTCGTAGCCAGATACAGTGAAGTTAGTGTAGTCACCCTTATCAGTAAGGAGGTCATCTGCAGTCAAATCAGTACCTTCAGTAACGGTCTTAGCATCAACCACAGTGAAGTTCTTAGCTTCAACAGTAACAGTTACTTCGTGAGCCACTTTGTAACCTGAGTTGTCAGTACCAGTAACCTTAACTGTTTGAGTGCCAGGCTTGTTTGCATCGTAACCAGATACAGTGAAGTCCTTGTAGTCACCCGCATCCTTAACAAGGTCAGTTGGGTTAAGTTCAGTACCTTGAGCAACAGTCTTGCCATCTACAAGAGTGAAGTCCTTGGCGTGAACAGTAACAGTAACATCCTTGGATACCTTGTTTCCGGCTGCGTCTTCACCAGTAACAGTTACAGTTTGTTGGCCAGGCTTGTTAGCGTCGTAGCCAGTGATAGTGAAGTTAGTGTAGTCACCGGCGTTTTCTACTAAGTCCGCACCCTTGAGGTCAGTACCTTGGTTAACAGTCTTAGTAGGAACAACAGTGAATTCATTTGCTTCAACAGTAACAGTCACAGTCTTTTCAACCTTGTTACCAGAGTTGTCAGTACCAGTTACAGTTACAGTTTGTTGGCCAGGCTTGTTTGCATCGTAGCCAGATACAATGAAGTCCTTGTAGTCACCTGCATCTGCAACAAGGTCATCGCCAGTAAGTTGAGTACCTGGCTTGACAGTCTTGCCATCTACAAGAGTGAAGTCCTTAGCAGTAACAGTAACTTGAACAGTAGTACTGTATTCGTGTCCTTGACCATCGTCACCCTTTACAGTAACAGTTTGAACACCAGGCTTAGTTGCGTCGTAACCTTCGATAGTGAAGTTAGTGTAACCACCCTTGTCAGTAACGAGGTCAGTTGCTGGGTCTAAGGTAGTACCTTGTGCAACAGACTTGTCAGCTGCAGTGAAGTTCTTCAATACAGTTACCTTAACAGTAGCAGTCAGTGGAACATCAGCATCGTTTGAGTCCTTACCAGTAACGGTAACAGTTTGTTCTTCACCAGTCTTAGCAGGATCAAAGTCGAAAGTAAAGTTACCGAAGTCACCCTTTTCATCAACAAGGTCTTCAGCAGTCAACTTAGCAGCTTGATCTTCAGTAAGTACTTGATCACCCTTCACAGTAAATGGCTTTGCAGGAGTGATCTTGATAGCATCACTAGTTACAGTGTTAGTGTCATCAAGCTTCCATACGTAGTTAACACTCTTTGTACCATCACTGTTGTCGGTAACGTTGAACGTAACGTTTGGATTTTGAGCTTGCAATTCTTGAATCTTCTCAGTAATAGTAGATTCTTGCATACCGTTGAAGCTTGACAATGTAGTATCAAAGTTCTTCAAGTCAACAGGATCTTGTTCACTGTATTCAATAAGAGTTGGAGTATCGTATTCGTCTTGAACAGCAGGAGCAGTTGTAGTTACTCTGTTTTGTACATTTGGTTGTTCAACCTGAGTTTCGTCAAACGTGTAGTTAGTGGTTGGTGTGATTCCCAATGCTGTTGCTGCAGTGTTAAAGTCATCATCGTAAGTATCTGAGTGCTTGTAACTATTGCTAGTAGCATCCCATACCAAACCACCAGGAACAGTAACATCAACAGTTCTGTCAGTACCGTATGTAACAAAGCCAGTACCAGGAACGTATGTAGCCTTCTTAATTGTAAGAGTTGTTTGATCATCAATTACAGTGTTAGCAACAAAGTCGAGAACATCTTCACCCTTGTACTGAATAGTGCTGATGGATAAATTGTTGATCTTTGTCTTGTCGTACTTAGCAACTTGGTCAAGACGATCTAATTCTACCTTATCAGTAGTCTTTGCAACTTGGTCCTTCAATGTTTGCTTTGCAGCATCAGAAAGCATTGCATTAGCATCAATATCATTATTTACAGAATCTTTAGTAAGTGCATCGTATTCAGCTTGAGTAAATACTTGCTTTGGTTGGATAGTAGTGTAAGTGTGACTCAAGATACCATCATCGCCACGAATACCAAGAATTTGATAGTTGCTTGAAAGCGCCTTGGTGTATGAAGTCAATGTAGTTGTATCGTAACCTTCAGGAACAATTACTACCATGTCACGGTTACCAGTGTTAAGAGCCTCAGTGCCATCGGTGTAATTAGCACCTAAAGTAACTGTTTGTACGTTACTTGCACCACGCAAGAAACTTGTAGTAGTACCGCCGTTTAAGCTAGTTGCGTCTACACTAGTAATGCCCTTTGCGTTTTGGTATAAACCGGAAACGTCAGCTCCTTGAGCAAATGTTGGAACTACAACTTTACCTGTCAAACCAGAAGCTTCAAAAGCGTTCTTAGCTTTAGTAACAGCACTTAAGTTCAAATTAGTTAAGTCAACGCTTGTCAAAGCAGTATCATTCTTAAACAACCCACTAATGTCTTGGATATCAAATGACTTCCATGATTCAGGAATAGTTACAGAAGTTAACTTAGGATCATCTGAAAGCATGTTGTAGATTTGAGTGGTGCCTGGGTATAACTTAGGCAAGACGATTGAGGTTAAGTTGGTTGCGCCAGAAAATGCATAAGTTGCTTGAGCAGTAGTCAATTCAAGACCTGAAAAATCTGCCTTAGTTAAATTAGTATTTCCGTCTAACAATCTACCAATGTTTCGTTTATCACCCCACCGATTAACAAGGGTTACTGGGTTCTTAATGTAAAGTTCACTGGCATTATTTACTAAAGTAGCAAGTGCGTCCGGAGTGATATTCTTTACACGTTCATCTAAAGTAACTACTTTACCAGTGATCTTAGAAATACTTTCTGGTTTAACTCCAGTTGCAACTTGACTCCCTTTTCCGGCTGTATTGTCTACATTACCATTGTAACTAACTGCATAATCAAAATCTTCAACTGTAAAATCAGTTGCTTCATTTGATGCTTCTTCTGCTAACACAGTAGTTGGAACTGTTGGCGCAGTTGCAGTAGCTGCTGGGGTTGCTTGAGTTGAAGTTTCAGCATCAGTAGCCTTGGTAGCTTGTGCGTTTGTGTCTTGATCAGTTGCACTTGTATCTTGAGCAGTCTTAGTAGCGTCAGCAGCATCCTTAGTATCGTCAGTTGCGTTTTGTTCATCTGTAGCAGATGGAGTCAACGTAGCTGTATTGTCGTCGCTATTCGCTGTTGTTGTGGCTGTTGTAGCTGTTGTTTCTGTATCAGTATCAGCGTGAACAGTCGTTGCGTGCATTTGGGTAGCAAAGATGGACATCAAAGCCACACTGCATACACCGATTGTCAGCTTTCTTAACTTATATGTAGGTTGTTTTTTCATATTTATCCTCCCTATTCACATAAACTATCTAGTTTTTTCATATTATCTTAACTTATTCTAACATCTTTTAATGCAATGACAACAATTTAGTACTGATTATAATAAAAAATAATATATAAATGCGATTACATTAATAGTTTAATATTGATAAACGTTCTTCATTTATTCTAATAAACTTTTAATAATCTTTTGTTCACAACAAAAAAATAGGCCCTAGTCACTGACTAGAGCCTACGAAAATAAATATTTGGTTAGACGTAATATGTGAGGTTGAGAAAGTTACTTTTCAAACGGGAATTAGAATTCGCGCTTCTTTGATGCTACAGCAAGACCGAGCATACCAACAAAGCTACCTAATGCAAGAGCAGCAACAGAAGCTTCGTTACCAGTTTGTGGCAATTCAGCGTTTTGTGCTTGAGCCTTAGCAGCTGGGAATGAAACGGCAGCAGTCTTAGCAGCAGATTCCTTAGCAGCCTTTTCTTGAGCAGCAAGTTCATCAATAGTTGGTACATCTTCAGGGTTAGATGAGTTTGAACCGTTGTTTGATGGAGTTGATGGTTGTGATGGATCAACTGGAGTAGATGGGTTTACAGGAGTTGATGGATCACTTGGGGTAGAAGGATCTACTGGCTT